>JAJRPT010000139.1 GCA_024280675.1 Bacteroidota bacterium | reverse complement strand
TGCCAGAAATACAGACCCTGGCAATGTGATTCGGGTCAATATCCTATCTATATAATCAGAGGTTGGCTTTCCGGGTCGAATACCAGGGATGAAGCCACCTTGCTTTTTCATATTGTCGGCAATATCTCTTGGGTTGAATGTCATTGCGGTGTAGAAATATGTGAAGAATACAACCATGACACCAAAGACCAAGGCATAGAAATATGAGTCGTAAGCAAAAAGCCGTGCAACAGTTGCCATAAATGCACTTTCTGGAAAGAAAGAAATGACTGTGTTAGGCACGAACATCAATGATTGAGCAAATATAATTGGCATAACACCCGCAGTATTTACACGAAGAGGCAAGTATTGAGTCGTCCCACCAAACACCTTACGACCAACTTGGCGTTTGGCATATTGGACGGGAATCCGCCTTGCACCTTGGGTGACTAAAATCACAAGTGCAATGATGATGACCAAGAATACCAGTATTACGAGTTCTATAATCCAAAGACGTGCACCGATTGAGACAAGTGACCATTCCTGCATAATAGCCGTTGGGAAAACTGCAATGATATTAATGAAAATTATTAAAGAAATTCCGTTACCGATACCACGTTCGGTAATTTGTTCACCAATCCACATCATTAGAATTGTACCAGATGTGAGCAAAAACACAGTGGTTAGAGTAAACATAACTCCCGCATCTGGAACTATTGGCACTGAACCTGCCGTTTGAGCAGAAAGTTTTACCGAAATTCCAATGGCTTGAAGTGCTGAGAAAATTACGGTTGCATAACGAGTGTATTGTGTAATCTTCCGCCGTCCGTCTTCGCCATCTTTTTGCATTTTTTGTATTTCTGGAACTAGAACTCCAGCAAGTTGGAAGATAATGGATGCGGTGATGTAGGGCATGATACCGAGTGCAAAGATTGCAGCATTGGAAAATGCACCACCCACAAACATATCAAAAAATCCGAATAAGGTGTTGGCATCAGCATTTGCCATCGATGATTGTAATGCCAAAACGTCAATACCCGGCAATGTGACATGGGAGCCAAGTCTAACCACAAAAAGCATTATTAGTGTAAAGCCAATTCGTTTTTTCAGTTCTTCGATTTTGGCGATATTGCCAAGTGTTTCAATAAAATTAGCCATTTATGCTATGCTTCCTCCAGCACTCTGAATCTTTTCAACCGCAGATGCTGATAGTTTAATGCCAATAAAATTACTGGCTTGGGAAAGCTCTCCATTTGCCAAAACTTTGAGAGGAAGACCTGATGATATGAGACCACTAGATTTTAATATTTCTTGAGAAATCTCTTTTGGGTCAAGTTTTCCTGAATCAATAAATCTTTGCAAATCTAACAGATTTAATACTTGGAAGTTATTTCTGAATCTGTGATTTGAAAAGCCAAATTTCGGTACTCGCCGATTAAGTGGCATTTGCCCACCCTCGAACCAGCTAGGTATAGAAGATCCGGCACGTGACTTTTGTCCTTTATGACCACGAGTGGATGTTCCACCACGACCAGAACCCTGACCACGACCAATTCGCTTTTTCTTGTGTCTAGCACCTTCGGGATATGTTAGGTTTCCTACATGTTTCATTTTTATTAACTTAGATTATTTTTATACATTTTCTACTTTGACAAGATGACCCACAACTGCAATCATTCCACGTGTTTGCGCATTGTCTGGCAACACATTGGAATTGTTCGGTCTGCCAAGACCAAGTGCCTTAATTGTGCGTTTTTGCTTTTCAAGTCTTTTAATTATGCTACGAGTTTGCGTAACTTTAATCTGTGCCATAATTTTCTTTTCTCCAATAATTTTTCTATTGCCACTTTTTATCTTCTTAGCAATCAAACACATTAGCAATTCTAAATACAAGCCAAATAACAACATATCAAAAAAGCATTCCCCATAAAAAAGGGGTCTAACCAAATATTACTTTTTCGACTGGCAAACCACGACGACGTGCAACTGTGTGTGCGTCTTCGAGTTGTTGCAATCCTTCGATGGTTGCTTTGACAGTATTGTGAGCGTTCGATGATCCATAGTTTTTTGTCAATATGTCACTGATTCCAACAAGTTCCAAAACGGCACGAACCCCACCAGCGGCAATCACTCCAGTACCCGGGGTAGCTGGTTTTAACATAATTTTAGCTGCACCATATTTGCCCATCACATCGTGTGGAATTGTATTTTTATGAAGCGACACCTTGACAATATTTTTCTTGGCTGCATCGGTTGCCTTTGTCACGGCATTGACCACTTCGTTCGCCTTTCCAAGACCGTACCCAACATGACCTGCACCATCACCAACCACAACAATGGCCGAAAAGTTAAAGCGACGACCACCTTTTACAACTTTTGCGGTACGACCGACGTGAACTAACTTATCTTTTAAGTCGAGCTCTGATGCTTTTATTTTTGATTTTCTCATTTTTTCAATTTTCCTGTTAAAGCGAAATCCGAACAATTATATTTTAAATCCAGTTCTTTTAAACATCTATTTATGGCTTAAAAATCTAGCCCTGCCTCACGCGCCGAATCTGCTAATGCCTTAATTCTACCTGTGAACAAAAATCCATTTCTGTCAAATGCTACTTTTTTTACTCCAGCTTCAGAGGCACGTTCTGCTAGCACCTTTCCAACTATTTTACTTTTTGCCGATTTGTTCATGTCGTCGCTTAATTGCCCACGAACGTCTTTGTCGATGGTCGAAGAAGAGCAAATTGTACGGGACTCATCGTCGTTGATGATTTGGGCGTAAATGTGGCTACCACTTTTGTAAACACTAAGCCTAAGCTTTTTGCTAGTGCCATAAATATGACGACGAATAGATGCTTTACGACGCTTTTTCCTAGCTTTTAATACTTTTTGTAAACTCATTTTTCTTAACCTATTATTCCAATTTTTCTCTAATCAATTTATACCTAGAGGCAACAGTCATTTCAATGGCTTAATCCACCAAAGCCCCCCCATTGCCAACTTATTTTCCTTTTACTAAGCAATCACTCTTCATATCTATCACCTTTACTAGCCCCCACCACCAAAACCTTGCCCTGGAACGTCTTGCCATCTCTTCTGACCCGTCTTGCGCATCTTCTGACCCGTCTTGCATCTTCTCACTCACATCCCCTCCCCTCTTATTTAGCGGCAGTTTTGCCAGCTTTACGGCGGATATGTTCGCCGTCGTATCGTACACCTTTGCCTTTGTATGGCTCGGGTTTACGCATTGAGCGGATTTTGGAAGACACTTCTCCGACTAACTGTTTATCAATTCCACTTATTTCGATCGTTGTTTGGTTTGGAGTTTTGAACTCGATACCAACGGGCGGAAGAAAAACGATTGAGTGAGAATAACCGAGTGAAAGGTGAAGTTTTTCTTTCATAAGTTCTGCACGAAATCCAACGCCTTCGATTTTCAGTGTTTTCTTGTATCCATCGCTCACTCCAAGCAACATATTGCTAATCAAAGCGCGGGTTAGTCCGTGCAAGGATTTTTCCTTTTTGCTTTCTCCAGCACGAGATACGGCAACAATATTATTTTCTATATTAAGGCTAATTCCATTGGGCAAAGAGTGTTTAAGCTCGCCCTTTGGACCTTTTACTGTGACTTCCGAATCCAAGTTTTTAATTTCAACGCCACTTGGAATCCCGATTGGATTATTTCCTACTCTAGACATTTTCTTTTTCTCCTAATCTTACCAAATGGTGCAAATTACTTCGCCACCAACATTGTGTTTTTTACAATCTTTAACCGTCATTAAGCCCTTTGATGTAGAGACTATCGCCACACCAAGACCTGATTTCACTTTTGTTAAACTCTCGGAATCTACGTATAATCTGCAACCAGGTGTCGAAACACGTGATATTTTATGAATAACAGGCTTTCTTTCAAAGTATTTCAACTGGATTTTGATAGTGCCTTGGACTTCATTCTTTTGGTCAAAGTAGTCTTCGATATAGCCTTGATCTTTTAGAATTTTAGCTATTGATACTTTAATATTTGAACGAGGTGCTTCGCAGGTTTTCTTACCGGCTGCTCCTGCATTACGTATTCTCGTAAGAAAATCACCTATTTGATCTGTAACTGGCATATTATCAACAATTTTAATTTAAATATTCTTATTTCAACTTATTGCGACTCGCAATCTAACACTTTTTATATTTCCTAATCACTAAATAAAATTACCCGTGTAAATATCTAGTTAAATTCAATTCTCAAACATCACTCCGCTCGTCACTCCCCCCCGCAAACAAATTCTACCAAGATGCTTTTCTAACACCAGGAATTTTACCCTCTGAGGCTAGGCGGCGGAATTCGTGTCGGCACAATCCAAATTTGGAGAAAACGCCACGAGAGCGACCGGTCAGCATACAACGATTACGTACTCTTGAGGGCGAGGAGTTCCTGGGAAGTTTTTGCAAACCCTCCACGTCACCTTCTTTTTTGAGTGCAGCACGACGCTCGGCATATTGTGCTACCATTCTGATACGTTTTCTGTTTCTTGCTTCGACTGATTTTTTAGCCATTAATTTTTACTCCTAAATGGAAATCCAAATTCTTTTAATAATGCTCGAGCTTGTTCGTCGTTTGCATTTTTTACTACAAATGTAATGTCTAGCCCGCCAATTCGATTTACTTTATCTACGTCAATCTCTGGGAAAATAATCTGCTCCTTGATGCCGATTGTGTAATTTCCACGACCGTCAAATGATTTGTCAGAAAATCCTCTAAAGTCACGAATTCTAGGAGCAACAATGTTAACGAACCTGTCCAAGAATTCAAACATGTGAGCCCGCCGAAGTGTGACCGATGTGCCGATTGGCATATTTTCACGCAGTTTGAAATTTGAAATCGATGTTTTCGATTTTCTTACAATCGGACGCTGACCGCCAATCAACTCTAGTTCGTTGATTGCAGATTGTAATAATTTAGGGTCGGTGACAGCTCGTCCAACGCCCATGTTTAGGCAAATCTTTTCGAGCTTGGGTACCTGCATCACAGATTTAAACTCGAACTTCTTCATTAAGTTTGGAACCACTGTGTCTCTGTAGAACTGAGCCAGTCTTGGTTTTGGGATTTCTTTTGCTTCAACACTCTCAAGTCTTGGACCCTCGGGATTGAATTGATATTTTTTAGAAACACCTGCTTGATTGCTTTTAGCCATTTTTTATATCTCTTTACCGTTTGTTTGGGCAATTCGTTTTTTTATTTTTCTACCAGTCTTCTTGTCAATTTCAACCCCTACTTTAAGTCGCGTAGCATTTCCATCACCATCTATCAACTGGACATTAGAATAGTGAACGGGAAGCGATTTTTCTTTCCTGCCGCCTTGCTGGTCGGTGGCGGAGGGACGGGTGTGGGCAATGTGAATATTTACACCCTCAATCAGTAGGCGATTCTTCTCAGGGTAAACGTCGAGGACTCGCCCGCTTGTTCCTTTGTCGTCGCCTGCGATAACCATCACGTCATCGCCTTTTTTT
This sequence comes from Bacteroidota bacterium, assembly GCA_024280675.1. GTDB lineage: Bacteria > Bacteroidota > Ignavibacteria > Kapaibacteriales > UBA2268 > JAJRPT01. The sequence continues at coordinate 7,115 of JAJRPT010000139.1, read as the reverse complement.
ATCTTTAGTTTATTCATTTTTATTAAATCTTAAGTTTTCAAATTCTTATCAAATATTATTTACAAAACCTCGGGTGCAAGAGAAACTATTTTCATAAAATTCCTCTCTCGTAACTCCCTGCAAACAGGTCCAAAAATACGTGTTCCACGTGGTTCGCCCTTTGCATTGAGCAGGACTGCGGCATTGTCATCAAAGCGAATGAATGACCCGTCTTGTCGTTGGAATTCCTTTTTGGTTCGGACGATTACAGCTTTTGAGATTTCACCCTTCTTTACGTTTCCATTAGGCATAGCAGCCTTGACGGTGATGACCACTTGGTCTCCAACGCCGGCATATTTTTTCCCATGCCCACCCAGAACCCTAATGATTCTAACTTTTTTTGCACCTGAATTATCAGCCACAACTAGATTTGCTTCTTCACGTACCATTTTATTTTTTACCTATTTCTATTTAGCTTTTCTTACAATTTCTACAAGTTCCCAACGCTTACGTTTTGAAAGTGGTCGTGTCTCGCTTATGCGAACAAAATCACCTTCGGTGCATTCGTTCTTTTCGTCATGTGCCATAAAACGCTTGGACTGCTTATAGTATTTCTTATATAAAGGATGTTGTATTTGTCTTTCCCACATGACAGTAATTGTTTTATCTGTTTTGTTTGAAACAACTTTGCCTTGCAATATCTTTTTTCTTGATTTTTGTTCTGTCATCTTTGTCTAATTGCCTTTTTGTAATATATTTTCTTGTTTCAAAAGTGTTTTCATGCGAGCGATATCCCTACGCAAGATACGAAGATACGCCGTGTCTTGGAGTTGCTTGAGTTCATTTTGGAATTTTTGATTTGCAAAGGTTTCCTCAGTTTCAGCAACTAAGTCTACTAACTCTTCTGTTGAGAGTTCTTTTAAATCTTGTACTTTTCTAGGCTTCATTATACATCAAATCTCTTCGTTTTACAAATTTTGTTTTTATCGGAAGTTTATGGTGTGCCAGTCGGAATGCCTCACGAGCACGCTCCTCCGATACACCATCAAGTTCAAAAAGGATTCGCCCAGGTCGAACCGGTGCAACCCATACCTCGAAGCCACCCTTACCTTTACCCATACGAGTTTCGGCTGGTTTTTTGGAGACTGGTTTATCGGGAAATATTCTAATCCAGAGTTGCCCCTCACGGCTAAGGTAACGGTTGATTGCAATACGAGCAGATTCAATCGTTCGGTTGGTCAGCCAGTGTGGTTCTAGTGCTTTTAGGCCATAAGACCCAAAAGATATTTGTGATCCACGAACAGACAGCCCCGTCATTCTGCCACGGTGTGAAGTTCTTCTTTTTATTCTCTTTGGACTTAACATTTTATTATTTCTTCTTTTTTATAATCTTTTAATTTATCAAAATCATAATCTATCATTACAGAACACTCATCAGCTCTTAACTGTAGCTTAAATTATTAGCTTCGGTTTACCTTTTCTTCTTAACCACATCATGGCCAAATTTCGTCATTATCTCACCCTTGCATATCCAGACCTTAACGCCTATTGAGCCGTAAATTGTTTGTGCGGTTGCCACTCCGTAATCAATGTCTGCACGAAGGGTATGAAGAGGTGTTCGACCGTCTTTGTATTGTTCTGTCCGTGCCATCTCAGCTCCACCAAGACGACCTGCTGCCATTACTTTTATTCCTTCTGCACCCATTCTCATTGCATTTGCGATTGCTTGCTTTAACGCACGACGAAATGAAACTCGACCTTCCAACTGTTGAGCAATTTGCTCTGCAACTAAGATTGCATCAACTTCCGGCCGTTTGACTTCGTGAATCAATATTTTGATTGGCTTACCAGTTACTTTTTTCAGCTCTTCTTCTAGTTGAGTGATGTCCTTTCCTGAGCGACCAATTATTACACCTGGTCTTGAGGTGTGGATTGTGATGCGAAGTTGCTTTGCCGTTCTTTCGATGATTATACGAGCAATTCCAGCTTTTTTCTTCCTGTTACGAATATATTTCCGCACATGAAGGTCTTCTGCCAGTTTCTCTGCCATATTCTTCTCATCGAACCAGTTTGCATCCCAGTTCCTTACAATTCCTAATCTCAGACTAATTGGGTTTACCTTTTGTCCCAAAGTGTACCTCTAGTTTTTAGTTGCAACTACAATAGTTAAGTGATTTGAACGCTTACGAATCCTAAATGCACGTCCCATTGGAGCGGGCTGAATACGTCTCATTGTCGGACCTTGATTGACTAGAATCTCGGTCACATAAATTTCATCATCGGAAATATTCTCATCTTCATCGAATGCCTTGTTGTTGAGATTGCTGAGGGCCGATCTCAGTGTCATCTCGGCAACACGGGCTGCAATCTGAGGAGATAATTTCAGAATGTTTATTGCTTCTGTGGCTTTTTTGCCACGGATAAGATCTATTACTAACCTCATTTTGCGAGGTGATGATCTAATATGTTTTTTTAATGCTCTTGCTTCCATTTTTATCTTTTCCTGTCTTCTTTACGGTGACCTGAATGCCCTCTGTAGAGCCTTGTTGGGGAGAATTCGCCTAGTTTATGACCTACCATATTTTCTGTCACATATACCGGTATGAATCTTTTGCCATTATGAACGCCAATGGTGTGGCTTACAAATTCTGGAGTAATCATAGAGGCTCGTGACCAGGTTTTGACCACTTGCTTCTTTCCAGAAGCGTTCATCCGATCGACCCTCTGCTGAAGTTTATAATGAACGAAAATTCCTTTTTTTAGCGATCTTGCCATTTTTTTTAATTCCTGTTATTTTTCGTTACGACCACGAATAATAAATTTGTTTGTAGTTTTTGATTTCTTTCTAGTTTTTAGACCCTTTGATTTCTGCCCCCAAGGAGACACTGGGTGCTGACGACCACCACCTGATTTGGAGTTACCCTCGCCACCACCCATTGGGTGATCGACTGGGTTACGCACCATTCCACGAGTGACTGGCTTGCGTCCTAGCCAACGTGCACGCCCAGCTTTTCCAAGCATTAGGTTTTGATGTTCTGCATTTGAGACAGTGCCAAGAGTTGCCCAACATACTTTTGGAATCAGTCTTAATTCGCCAGATGGCATTTTGAGCTGTGCATATTTCCCATCAAATCCAACAAGCTGAATATTTGCTCCTGCCGACCTTGCTAGTTGCCCACCCTTACCAGGCTTCATTTCCACATTATGGACAATAAGACCAACTGGGATTGACTCAAGGGGCAAGCAATTCCCATTGTCATACTCTGCATTTACGCTTGCAATAATTTTTTGACCAACTTTCAGTCCATCAGGGCAAAGAATATATCTTTTCTCACCGTCGCTGTATTGGACCAAAGCAATTCGTGATGTGCGGTTCGGATCGTATTCGATGGTCAGAACCGTTGCCTCCATCTCACGCTTGTCGTGGCGTTTGAAGTCAATGATACGGTAACGGCGCTTGTGTCCACCAGATTTCCTACGAGAGGTCACCCTACCTTGGGAGTTGCGCCCACCAGATCTTTTAATAGGCATAAGCAGTGGCTTGTGCGGTTTCGACTCTGTAATATCGGAGAAATCATCTACCGAATAGAATCGTGTTCCTGGTGTAATTGGTTTTAGAATTCTTAGTCCCATTTTAACTTTATTTGTTATTCAATATTTTCTTTATCACTTTTGACTCATAGCTGCCAAAGTATTAGTCCTCTTCTGAGCCACCGGTAACGAGTTCAATCTCGAAGCCTTCTTTGAGCCGAACATAAGCTTTTTTCCGAAGAGCAAAATGCCCTGTTTGAAGTCCACGGCGTGTTTGACGACGTGTTTTTTTGCCTTTGGTGTTCGTAGTGCGAACATTTTCGACTTCGACATCAAACATTTTCTCTACTGCATCTTTTATCTGGAATTTATTTGCAGATGGATCAACATAGAATTGATACTGGCGGTCTTCTGTTCCGCTCATCGCTTTTTCTGTAAGTATCGGCTTTTTTATAATTGAAATCATTTTTTTAATCTTTTATTTTTATCAGTTTTCTATGTTTAATTGCTGAAAGAATCTTCAATACCAGAGATTGCACCCTGCATTAACATAATATTTTTGTGGCTAAGTATGTCGTATGTAGAAACTCTATCGAATGAGCGAACCTGTACCTTTGGTATATTGCGAGCAGAAAGCCAGAGATTGGAATCGGGCTCAGCAGTTATCAGCAGAGTTGATTTGTTCATTGAGAGATTGCTTAGTATCTCGGCCATTAGCTTAGTCTTTGCCGTCTCGATTGAGAAATCTTCAACTACCTTCAGATTATTTTCTTTTGTTCTCAGCGAATATGCCGAAAGCCTACTCAATTTATTTAACTTTTTTGTGAGTTTATGATTATACTGTCGAGGCTTTGGTCCGTGGATTGTACCACCACCAATCCAAATTGGTGAGCGGGTCGAACCGGCACGGGCGGTACCACGACCTTTTTGTTTCCAAGGTTTTTTCCCACCACCTCTAACTTCGTCTCTGGTTTTTGTTTTTGCAGTACCTTGGCGACGATGAGCAAGATATGCAACAACGGATTGGTGCATAGCATTTTCGTTAGGCTCGACTGAAAAGACAGTGTCGCTTAAATCCACTTTGCCACTGACTTCGCCTGATTTGTTGTAAAGATCTACTTTCATTTTAACTATTTTTTATAATTTCCAAATAACTATTTCTTCCACCTGGAACAGAACCTTTGAGTATCAACAGATTCTGGTCTGAGACTACATCGAGTACCTCAACATTTTTAACTGTTATGCGAGTATTCCCCATACGCCCAGGCATTTTAGTGCCTTTGAGAACACGTGAGGGATATGAAGATTGACCTATTGAACCACCATGACGTTGGCGGTCTTTTTGCCCGTGAGAAGCCATCCCAACTCCTGCAAAACCATGACGTTTCATAACTCCTTGGAATCCCTTACCTTTGGAGTTTCCAACGATTTTTACAAGATCACCAGACACAAATTGCTCAACTGTCATAGCTTGACCAAGTGAGTAATCATCGCCAGCCTCACGAAACTCTTTCAACAAACGCATGGGTTTGACTCCAGCTTTTTTGAAATGACCAATGCGTGGCTTGTTGGATTTTGCTTCTGATTTTTCTTCGAAACCAAGTTGAATGGCATTGTAGCCATCGCTGTCTTTGGTTTTAATTTGGACAACAGGACATGGCCCAGCCTCTACTACGGTGCAAGGGATAACTTGCCCGTCATCGCCGTAGAAACTTGTCATACCTATTTTCTTACCTAAAATTATTGCTTTCATTTTCTTTTAAATTCGTTAGTCTTATGCTTTAAGTTCTACATCAACACCAGCTGGAAGTTCCAGCTTCATTAGTGAATCAACCGTTTTTTGACTTGTGCTAAAAATATCAATAAGACGTTTGTGTACTTTTGTTTCAAATTGCTCACGTGATTTCTTGTTTACATGGGGCGAACGGTTTACGGTGTAGACCGTTCTTCTGGTGGGCAGTGGAATTGGTCCAAGGACTATAGCCCCAGTCTGCTTAACTGTTTTAACAATACGCTCACTTGATTTGTCAATAAGATTGTGGTCGTACGACTTTAATTTTATTCTTATTCTTTGTGTTGCCACTCTAGCTTTTCCTTATTAAATTTTTAGAATAATCCCAGCCGAATGTAGTGTGAACATTCGAGTCCACGCTACACCCACGCTTGTGGATTAAAATTTATTATTCTATGATTTTAGTTACAACACCCGCACCAACAGTACGCCCACCCTCACGAATTGCAAAGTTAAGACCATCGTCCATCGCAATCGGAGCAATCAGCTCAATCGATACAGCATCAAGGTTGTCACCCGGCATTACCATTTCTGTTCCTTCTGGCAAATGCAAAGATCCAGTCACATCGGTTGTTCTGAAATAAAACTGAGGACGGTAGCCAGAGAAGAAAGGAGTATGCCTGCCGCCTTCTTCTTTTTTGAGTACATAAACTTGTGCCGTAAATTTTGTGTGAGGTGTGATGGTTCCAGGTTTAACTATAACCATACCACGTTGGATTTCTTCTTTGCCAACTCCACGCAACAATAAACCAACATTGTCACCGGCTTGACCTTGATCAAGTAGTTTACGGAACATCTCAACACCGGTACAAACTGTTTTCTTTTTCAAACCAAAGCCAATGATTTCGACTTCTTCATTCACATTTACAACGCCACACTCAATTTTACCAGTAGCCACGGTACCACGACCAGTAATCGAGAACACGTCCTCGACTGGCATTAGGAATGGCTTTTCGGTATCACGAATTGGTGTCGGAATATAAGTATCGACTGCTTCCATTAGCTCGAAAATACATTTAAGATCTTCGTGATCGGCACTAGCACCGCTAGAACCAGCTTCTAATGCTTTGAGGGCAGAACCCATGATAATTGGAGTGTCATCTCCAGGGAATTCATACATATCGAGAAGTTCACGTACTTCCATCTCTACTAGCTCTAGTAATTCTTCATCTGCTATATCGCATTTGTTCATAAATACCACAATTTGTGGAACACCAACTTGGCGGGCAAGCAAAATATGTTCACGTGTCTGAGGCATAGGGCCATCGGTTCCAGCAACAACTAAGATTGCGCCGTCCATTTGAGCAGCACCAGTTATCATGTTTTTCACATAATCGGCGTGACCAGGGCAATCAACATGTGCGTAGTGACGTGCTTCGGTTTCATATTCGACATGAGCTGTAGAAATTGTAATTCCACGCTCTTTTTCCTCAGGAGCATTGTCAATCGAATCGAATGATCTCGCTTCTGTATTTCCACCCTGAATTGCCAGAGCATTTGCAATGGCTGCAGTTAGAGTAGTTTTCCCATGGTCAACGTGACCAATCGTTCCCACGTTTACGTGAGGTTTATTTCTTTCGAATTTTTCTTTAGCCATTTTACTAGCTCCCAAATAAAAATTATAAAATATATTTATTCAATTCTGTTAGCACCACTTTTGATACCAAATTATTTTTCAACCACAATCTAACAATCCACATTCTCTTATCACAGCCCTGTCACATCTTCTCTTTGTCTATCTGGCCAACTCATTTGCCCCTCCCCACACGCTTATTTGTCATCTCTATCAGACTGACACCACTTATTTTTCGCC
>JAJRPT010000138.1 GCA_024280675.1 Bacteroidota bacterium | reverse complement strand
AATCTGTGCAGAAGATATTCTGGGCGGAGAACCCAGTTCTCACGACGGATATGTTGCCTCTGGTGGAACCGAAGCCAATATGCAGGCAATTTGGGTGTACAGAAATTATTTTAGAAAAGAATTCGGTGCAAAAGATAGCGAAATAATGATATTATGTTCCGAAGACAGCCATTATTCGATGGCAAAATCTTCCAATATACTGAATATTAATATTTCCTTTGTGAAAGTGGACGAAAGTAATCGCTCGCTAAAAGAAAATTCTTTGAAAAACATCATTGAAAATTGCAAGTCTGAAGGTGTGAAATATTTCATTGTGGTAGCCAACATGATGACAACAATGTTTGGCTCGGTCGACGATGTTCGCCTGTATGTGGATTTGTTAAAGGAGGCGGATGTGACTTTTAAAATTCATGTCGATGCTGCTTTTGGCGGATTTTTCTATCCATTTTCCAAAGAGAACCACAGGCTGGATTTCCGTAATCCGAATATTTCTTCGGTCACATTGGACGCACACAAAATGGTTCAAGCGCCCTACGGTACGGGAATATTTATTATCAATAAGGGCTTGCTAGATTACGCCATAACCAAGCAAGCAAGCTATATTGAGGGCGAAGATTACACCATAATTGGATCACGGTCTGGTGCAAATGCGGTGGCTGTTTGGATGATCCTCAGCAATTATGGTCCCTACGATTGGCAGGAGAAAATTACTATTTTGATAAACAGGACAAAATGGGTGTGCCGAAATCTTGACAAGCACAATATTTTATATTTCAGAGAAAAAGGCTCAAATATTATTACGATTAGAGCTGAGTTTGTCGAATCGGAACTTGTTGAGAAATATGGACTTGTGCCAGACAATCATAATAATCCCGCATGGTATAAAATTGTGATTATGGACCATGTGACAATCGACCGACTGATGCCCATGATGGAAGAATTATGCAAAGCCAGTTCGGATGATTTATTGTCTAAAGACTAAGTTTTTTGAAAATACTCTCTGGGATAGATTTGATAATCGCCATAATTATTTTCCAATACCCCGGAACGTAGGCAACGTCTTTTCCAGAAATAATTGCTTTGTAAATTCCTTTGCCCACATCTTCTGGCTTGGAAAATAGGGGAGAGGCGGCCATGTGAGCGGTCATTTTTGTGCGAACCATCCCCGGTTTAATTGTGATTATTTTAATGCCTGATTTGAATAAGCGGTTGCGTAATCCTTGCAAATACAAAGAAACTGCACCCTTTGCCGAGCCGTAGATATAATTACTTGCCCTGCCTCTATCGCCTGCAACCGATGAAAGCACTGCCAAGGTTCCACGTCCAAGATTCTCAAAATAAGTGGCGGCATGGGAAGAAAGTGAAATAACAGAAGTGCAATTAATCCCATATTCTCTTAAAATATCATCGATATTATTCTGGATTTCTTCTTGGGCTGCCAATGTACCGTGGGCAATTATGACTAGATCAATCTCGTCCATCACGGCGGCAGCGTCTTCAAATAACTTCTGATGTAAATCAAAATCTAGCGCATCAATCTGATAAATGCTAGTTTTGATTTTTGCTTCTCGTGCCGTCAAATCATCAGAAATAGTTTGCAACTTTTGCACCTCACGTCCTGCCAAAAAAAAGTGAACACCAGGTGCCGCAAAATGAATTGCGGTCTGGTGTGCAAGCTCTGAGCTGGCACCAAATATTAGTATTTTCTTATACATTTTCATTTCCTAATTTATTATAATTTTATTTTTCCTGTATTCTTTGCCAAAAGCTGGATGTGATTTTTGGGTCGATATATTTTGAGAACTCTTCATAATTATTGTAATATCTCCGAAAATCTGCACCTTTCATACGTGAATCTTTTGCCACATAAAGTCTTCCGCCACCCTCATTTACCAAAACATCAAGCTCACGGCAAAGAGCCAAACTATTCCTAGAAACCGCAAAATCAACCGCTAAAGTAATTCCACGCATTGGGAAAGAGAGCATTCCTGAGGGCGGAATATCACCAAATGTTTTCAGCACCACCAGAAATGAAGACAAGCCAGAGGAGGAAATTTTCTCAAGTATTTTCCTCACCGTTTCTTTCCCACTGGCGAGCGGAACAACAAATTGGTATTGAATAAATCCAGCTTTCCCGTAAGCCTTGTTCCAGCCACCCACCCCATCGAGGGGATAGAAAAATGGATTATAATGAGAGATTCCTTTGGTTTTCTTTCTGATTTGCTTGTTGTACCAAAGCAAATTAAACATTTTTGTAGTCGCCTTATTTATCAAAGCAATCTCAAACGGAAATGGCTTTGCTCCATCTTTTGGAGATTTATTTGGTATATTATCTTTGCCCACCTCTGCGTGTCTGCCACGGTTGTAAATCCCTCTGCCCAGATGTTTTCCCTTCGCCGTGCAATCGATCCATGCGACTGTGTAGGGGAAACTTTCTTCTGAGACCTCGTTTATTTCAAAAAATTCATCAAGATTTCTAAATTTAATATTCTCTACATAAAAGTATGGAGTGGGCGATGACCTGCATTTGAATTCTGCCCAAGTGATGATTCCGCTCAGACCCAGACCGCCGATTGTTGCCGCAAAATAATCTTTATTTTCCTCTGGAGAACAGATTAATCTTCTCCCATCAGATCTAAGCAATTCAAATTTAGTGATGTGATTTCCAAAATTCCCAGCAGAGAAATGATTCTTCCCATGCACGTCATTGGCGATTGCACCGGCCAGGGAAATATGCTTTGTACCAGGGGTGACCGGCAGGAAATATCCTCTTGGAACTAGGAAATTAAGTAACTCATCAAAGGATATACCAGATTCGGCACGGATAATTCCAGACTCACGGTCGAAGGAAATTATCTTGTTCATCTGTGTCGTGTCAAGGAGAATTCCCCCTTCCAAAAGACAAGAATCACCATAGGATTTGCCAAATCCACGGGGCAAGAATTTAGCTGAGAAGGAAGAGAAATTGGGCGGGATATGCCGCCAACTCCAATGCTTAACCTCGCTTGGATATAGTTTTGGATAATTTCCAAAAGAGGGGTATTCGGTATTTAGATTTTCTTTGTTTATGCTCATGAACTAGGTTGCAAAAAATGCTAAAACTATAATTAAAATAAAAATCACCCACGAACTCTTGTCCTTTGCGGTGAAAACTATCGGATCGTCACTCATCTGCCCACGGTGGGAAAGCAACCAAATTCGGGAAATCCAGTAAAGCAATAATACTGCTACCAACCACATATAATGTGGGTTTTGGTAGAGTGAAGCAACCTGGGGGCTGTTGGCATAAAGAGAAAAAACGAGTATTGCCGAATAGGATGCCGCACCTCCGAATGCTAGAATTAGTCCAGAATCGCCCGACTGATACCCTCGTCCGATGACAAATTTCTTGCTTTGGGAAATCATATTTAGCAGTTCTGTGTAACGTTTGACGAGTGCAAGGCTGAGGAAAATAAACATTGAAAATGCCAATAGCCATGGAGATATTTCCACCCCGCTCACCGAACCGCCGGCAATTATTCTGATTGTATAAAGTGAGGCAAGGGTGAAAACGTCGATTAAAACAAGTCGCTTTAGCCAAAAAGAGTACAATGTGGTGATGAAATAATATGTCAAAAGTGTGAAGAAGAAATCAATCGGAAGGAAAAAGTATGCCGTGAGAAACCCAGCAATAAAAAATGCTTTTGCGAAAACAAAACCATGAACAAGTGGCATTTCTCCGCTTGCCAAAGGTCGGAACTTTTTCCTGGGGTGTGAGCGATCCGCCTCCAAATCCAGCAAATCATTGCTCAGATAAACAGAAGATGCCACGAAACTGAATGCAAAAAAGCCAAGCAAAATATCTAGAAATAAATCCACACCGCCCAGATGGTGTGCCAGCAGAATTGGTAAGAATAACAAAAGATTCTTCACCCATTGATAGACACGAATCTGTCTTATGAACAGCTTTATATAATTTTTCTGAGCCAGTTTGAATACTCGAGAAACTTTGGAAAGCTGAGCCGCTTTCTTGGAAAGTGAGTCGCCCTTTTCCACAACTAAGGCTGAGTTTGACTGTTCCCAAATATGCAGATCAACAGGGTGATCTCCAATATAATCAAAACTTTTCGACCCGTATTTCTCAACTAAAACTCTTGCTTTATTCTTGCCAATTAAATTCAAAGAGTCGCTGGTGGCAAGCACTTCATCGAAAATATTTAAATAGCCGGCAATGCTTTTGGCAACAGAAATATGGCTTGCCGTTGCTAGAATTATTTTCCTGCCATTTGATTTTTCTTCTCTCAAAAAGTTCAAAACATCTGGGTTGTAGGGGAGCGATTCTGGGGGAATTATGACTCTAGAAAATATTTCATTCTTCAGCTTTGCCTTGCCACCAAAGAGCCAAAGGGGCAAAAGCAAAACAGAAAATGGACTCGTTTTCAGCAAAATAAGAAATGCTTCGAATAAAGTATCTGTGTGGATTAATGTGCCGTCAAGGTCGCAAACCAATGGTATGTTTTTCTTTTGATTATTCACTTTGTTGCTTTCCCCTCAAGAATAATTTTGTCGAAAAGCGAAAGTGCAACGCCAATGGTCTGGTCCATGTTAAAATATTTGTACATGGCAAGTCTGCCCGTGAAATAAATGTTTTTCTTTTGAGCTAGTTTTTCTGCTTCTTGTTTATACTTTTCGTATAATCTGTGGTTGTCATCGCTTGGGATTGGATAATAGGGTTCGTTTTCGCCCAATATAAATGCTTTTGGGTATTCGTAAGCAATGCTTGTGCTTGGATGAGTTTGGGCAGTTGCGTGTTTTAATTCGGTCGAGCGTGTGTAATCATGCTCGTTTGGAAAATTAATTTGTGCACATTCTTGGAAAAATTCTTTCTTGTAATTGATAAAATTAAATTCCAAAGAGCGGTAGGGAAGATTGCCATATTTGTAATCAAAGAAAGAGTCAATGGCGCCTGTGTAAATTAAATTATCATAATTAATTTCGCCCTCAATGGATTTGAAATCAGTGTCCAAGAGTAGATTAATATTTTTATTGCTAATCATTTTCTCAAACAATAAAGTGTATCCGCGCTTTGGCATGGCTTGGTATTGGTCAGAGAAATACCTGTCATCCCGCCCACATAAGATGGGTAGGCGCCCCGATACGCTTGGATCTAAATCCGTGGGAGGCAGGCCCCATTGTTTTAAATTATAGCCGAGGAACACTTTCTCATAAACAAAAGTGGCGAGTTCTTGCAAATCATTGTCATCTTGATTAATTAATTTCAATATTGGTATTTTTGTACCCTCACCATATTT
>JAJRPT010000137.1 GCA_024280675.1 Bacteroidota bacterium | reverse complement strand
CAACCCTCAGTATTGCCGTAATAGTGTAGGATTGATCTTCGGTCAATTTGATTAAATTATTTTCTGTAGTGAATTCAAAGTACATATCACGGGTGTCAATTCTTTTCCCATCGCTTGTTATGAATTTTTCAAAGAGTTGCTTGTCACCATGCCAAAGCATCTGAACAGGCTCGCCATCCCATTTCTTGTAATCGTGTATTTCCCACCTCTTTAGACTTGCACCCTTTGAGCTAATTTTTGCATTTACTAAATCAGTTTGTATATTGATTGTTCTTTCCGAACCAGTAGATAGTTCAGCAAAAAACCTACCGTACTTATCTATTCTTTTGAGAGAATCTAGTTCGGCAGCAACTTCAGTTCTATGGTACTCAGAGCCTTCGGTATTATCACCTTCGGTATTATTAATGGTAGAGCTTTCACCCGAGCTGAAGCTAGAGGAGTGAGTATCTCGAAACCCATCAAGTTCTGATTGAATAGGTTTTTCGGTAGTCCCCATGTACATCATGTAGGCAACGAAGATGATACCAATGAGGGAATAAGCAACAATATTGTTTTTTTCCATTTCTTCTTTTTAGGAGTGTTTGTGATTACAATCTGGAACGGGGTCTAATCCTCCAGAGCTAAACGGTTGGCAACGAGCTATGCGTTTGATTGCTAGCCAAGAGCCCAATAAGGCTCCATGGTTTTGGATTGCGTCCTGGGCATAAGTTGAGCAAGTTGGGTAAAATCTACAGTTCTGCCCGAGCATCGGTGAGATTGCCATTTTGTAGAATTTAATTATTGCAAGTAAAATATATTTCATTTTGTTTTTAAAACCCTAGAATTTGCTTTGCCCAACAGATAGGAAATTTCATCTTTTACATCTGCCATTTTTAGTCCCATTCTGTATTTTGGAGCAACTAAACAGAAAATGATTATTTTATCTATTCCAGCCAATCTACCCTCGGCTTCCAGATTAAAAAGTGATTCCCTCAGAAGTCGTCTCACCCTGGTTCTGACTACTGCTTTTTTGGCGACTTTTTTAGATATTCCAACTCCAAAATATATCTTTTGGTCAGTGTTCTTTAGGCTAGAAAAAACAACTGACATGAGAATATACTTAGACCTTAGTTTTAATCCCTTGTCAAAAGTCTTGCTAAAAACTTGCCAACCCTTAAGAGGTACAATAGATCTTTTCATGAGTGCTGGTTTAGCTTTGTAATAGAGCAAAAGTAAAAACTAAGACCACATTGCATCTGATACTGAAAGTACCTTACGACCTTTTTTGCGACGACGAGAAATTACGTGTCGTCCGTTCTTTGTTGCCATACGAGAACGGAAACCGTGTTTATTTTTTCTTTTGCGATTGGATGGTTGGAATGTTCTTTTCATTTTCTGCAATACCTAAAATATTATATTATTGTTTTCTCTACAAATTTCGCTGTTTCTAATTAAGACAAACTAATTCTGCATTAGAAACAATACAATCTACAAATATAGGGAAATGCAAATAAAAATAAAAATACTATTTTCTAATGATCATCACCATCTGAGCCAAAAACATTTTCCTTGCCCTTGATTAACTCTTTTATAGGTGCGGCGTGACGCAAGACTATTAGAAAACCTATCATGGCATAGCCAATCTTGAATTGAGTAAAGTCGCTTATCACCAAAGAACTACCAATCTCTACAAACTCAACGGGCATGCTGGTGAGCAGGAGTGGTGCGGTGATTGAAGCTGCAAAGCTGGCAACATGGATATTTTTTGCAATTACAAAGTATGAACTAACATACATCAAACACCAAAGAAACAGACCAAGAGGTGAAAGCAGAAGCAGTATGCCAGTGGCGGGTGCTAGCCCTCTGCCACCACTAAATTTTAAGAAAACATTATAGTTGTGTCCTAACACACAAAATACAGCCGAAATCATCAGCGAGTAGTTGTCACCCGAAGATATTTCATTTGCAATCAAAACAGCTGCTATTGCCTTGCTAATGTCCATAATAAATACCAAAACTCCAGTAAACTTACTTCCACTGGATTCGTAAGAATTCATAGCTCCAACATTTCCAGAACCCTCGCTACGAATATCCTTTGAATGAAATATTCTAAGCAATAAATAGCCACTAGGAATTGCTCCAAGTAAATAGGAAATTAATGCTATGAGGTAGTTGTCATTCAATTTTAGTAACGTCTCCTAGGCAATAATGAAATAAAAATAGACGCTAGAACCGAAGTGTAGATGGTCGAAGCAGGAATGCTCAAAAAGAAATATGAACTCCAAGAAAATTCTAAATAATTCATGTTGAGCATATAAAAAACAGAAAAATTTATTAAAGATGCTAATATCACAAACCAAACAAATCGGAAAGAATGTGTGTTTGTTTTCTTTTTTTCAATATCACAGAAAAAACCTACAGAAAATGCAGAAATTATTTTAGCAAGTGCATTTACTCCAAGATTTCCTGTCGAAGCAAAATCAAGTAGAAGTCCAGCCGAAAATGCAAAAACTAAACCACGAAACCTGCCCTCTTGCAAAACTACCCAAACGATTAGCAATAGCAAAAGATCTGGCGTAAAACCATCAATTTCTATGATATAGATGAATGAGGTTTGAACCAGAGCAATGGCAATTGCCATGGTGACATAGGCAAAAATACGCAAGCGAAAATCTTTCCATGTAAGCAATATCAAAGCTTCTTTCATTAGAATCGCTTACCTTCTTTTAACATTTCTATTCTTTTTGTATCAATTTTCTGTAGCTTTTCGCTCACCGCTTTGCCAAGATTAATGCCCCTGGCATTAGAATAATTCATCAGTGCAATTAGCACATCGGCTGCCTCATCTGAGAATTTCTCTGGATCTACTTCTCGTCCTTTCCATTTTTTCTTCTCAAGGTTTGCAAGCTCACCCGCCTCGCCATTTAACTCAAGGCAGAAAAACTCTGGCGAGCGAGAAGGAAAGAAATCATTCTGATAAGAGTCAAACTCTGATTGAACTGAATCAATAAAGTTCTTGGTATTTTTAAAATACGAATCCATTTTCAATTATTTTTTTATGTTAAAAACTATTTAGTCAGACCTAGCAAAGGTAATGCGAGGGGGAAGCTAAATTTATAAATCCTCTGGTCTGCCCAAAACATATCCCACCGAACGAATGTTTTTGATAAAATTCTCACCACGAAAATCTTTTCCAAGTTTGGTGCGTAATCTCTTGATGTAAACATCGACTACATTAGACTCCTTAGACTCATTCCAAGTGTGTACTGTTATATCTTCTCTTGTCATCACCTTGTTTTGATTTTTCATAAGATATTCCAAAAGCGAATATTCCCTGCGAGTCAGCTTAATTTCAACACTGCCCACCATGGCTAGATGTTTGACCGTATCCAAGGCTAGTTCTCCAAAATGTAAGAAGGTAGAATATGAAGCTCTAGTCCTTCTCAAAAGAGCGTTTATTCGAGCATTTAGCTCATCGAAGCTAAAAGGCTTGGGGAGATAGTCGTCTGCTCCAAGCTCTAAGCCCTCAATCTTATTCTCAGTGCTGTTTTGAGCCGATAGAAGAATTACTGGGGTGTTGATATTATTTTCCCGAAGACCTCGCAACAAAGACATACCACTCCTTGAGGGCAACATTAAATCCAAAAGAAGAATGTCATAGTTGCTGGCAAGTGCTAATTCATATCCCTTCTCCCCATCATAGGAAAGTTCAACAATGTGACCTAGCCTGCTGAGTGAGAGTTTGAGAAAATCGGCAATATATTTTTCATCCTCAATTATGAGTATTTTCATTTCAGTAGTTTGTTGTATTTATCTTATTTTCAATTCGATAAATTAAAAATAATTCACGTAAAAACAAACTATAATCAACAACTGTGTCTGGAGATATTATTTTCTGACGAAAAGAGGGTATATTTCTGCACGCCCGCTAGACTCTTCTATCTTTATATAGTAGAGTCCATTGGCAACTAAGTTGCCATTTGTCATTCGTCCGTCCCAGTGATCGGAGTAAACCCTAGAAGGCTCTCTTGACTGACCAGACAAGGGTATGGCAACAATTCGGTTATTGTTGTCATAAATGCTTATGGTGACATTGCTACTTTGCGAAACAGTGTAAACTATGTCTAGTGTCTCATAAGGTGGGCGAAATGGATTTGGTGCGATGATTTTTATATTGGAAAGGCTCATTCCCGTTATCAGCGTGTCACTCACAGCACAGGAGCTCACACAACATGCCCTAAATAATACCGAATCAGGAAGACCAAGCGGAACACTCCAAGTATAGGTGTCATTGTTTATGGCATCAATCGTTTCGATAAGTGTGAATGAGGCTCCACCATTGAGTGAATACATGAGCGAGAGTGAATCGCACTCGTAATCAGCCCCAAAGACATCAAAGACAAATTCTTTTGAAGGGTCGGCACTGGTTTTTTCTAAGATTTCAATTGGTACACCGTCTGGAAGAATTACAATAGAGAATTCCTCGCTTGCACTAAAAAACTCAGATTGATGGGTCAAAAGCCGGAAACTGACGCTGTTAAAACTCTGAGAAGAATAGCAATCATAGATACCAAGGCACGGCATCTGAATTGCCAGAGTAAAGCTACCAGATTTAGGACTTATCTCTGTGTAGAGATTTGTCCAAGTTCCAGAGTATGTTTTCATCTC
The DNA here is from genome assembly GCA_024280675.1 of Bacteroidota bacterium. Classification (GTDB taxonomy): domain Bacteria; phylum Bacteroidota; class Ignavibacteria; order Kapaibacteriales; family UBA2268; genus JAJRPT01. Next base: position 1,103 of record JAJRPT010000137.1, on the reverse strand, counting down.
AATAGAAATTGAATCATTACAAAATGTCAAGGCATTGAGCAATAGTTCAGACCCGACAGATAATGTGTCTGGGAGTTGTTCAATACCGATTATACTAATGTAGGGTTTATTGAATTTTAGTAAACCAGAAACATCTCGTAATTTACCTTGACTCTTTATGCTTTCTACTATGAAATATCCAGTTTTGCCAAGCGTGATGTCTGAGGCAATGTAGGTATATTCCAAATAGGTATCGGAGTTGGCAACAGAGTCGGCTATCAATATGGGGGGAGGTAAACCCTCGTCATCTTCTGCGGCCTCTTGGAAGAGTATCCTCACAAAATCATTGTCTGAGACTACTAGATTTTTCCACTCTATTTGAATCTCGTCACCGGCACATATTTCTTCTCCCTCCACAGTAGCAAGAGGTAAGACTAGCTCCAATGTGGACTTGAGCGGAATCCCAATAACATAAGTCCTTAGAAATGTTGTGACAATAATGTCATTTCTGCCATCACCTTCGATATCTGCGATGATTGCCGAAGATATGGTCTCATTTGGGAAAGTTTCAGTAAAGAGCGTATCAAAAGCATTTCCATCCCAAAATTCTTCGCTATTGTAATCTCGCATCTGCAATACCATTATGGTCGATCCACTCACGATTAGAATCTCGTCCTTGCCATTGGACTTGTCTCCATCGAGATCGTTTACGGCGGCTAGCCATCCGTTTATCCTATGAGTACAAATTGTATCCAATAAGTTTAGATATTGATTGGGCATATCTTTTTTGGGTGGCCTACTAGATGGGAATAAGCCATTATACTTGAGCACATGAATTTTTGAATTAGCCACCGCAAAATCCCTAGAAGAATTAGTAGCAATTATCTCAAGCCCATGATTGTTGGGGTAGAATGGTTTCATTTCGTTTATATTATTACCAGAGTAATTCCCATCAAGATTACCAACGGCTACCGACCAAGAATGATTGAAGCCACCTTTGTATGGACGCTGATCTGTATTGAATGGGCGAACTTTTGCAGTTGCCGTCTCTGGGTTGCCGTTGGTTCCGTCAAATAAATGCAGATAGGACATTCCTGAGCTACCATCCACTCCAGAATAGGACT
>JAJRPT010000136.1 GCA_024280675.1 Bacteroidota bacterium | reverse complement strand
TTCTAAATATTTTTTATCTTTTTTAATCTCTTCAAATTTTTCACGAATAGGTGCAATATATTCGGCGACAGAGTTTCCCACCGCAATTTTGAAATCTCCATATCTTGCCGACTCAAATTCTTTTTCTACTTCTTTTATTGAAATATTTTTTGTGATTGAGTAAAGCGTCATCAAATTTTTAATTCCTGCTTTGTCATCGGCAAATATTATTCCTTCACCAGAGTCGCTTACAGCCCGTTTTATTTTCTTTTTTATCACTTCATCAGAATCATTCAAATAAATCACCGCATTTTGATTCTCATCAGATTTACTCATCTTGCTCGTCGGGTCTTGAAGCGACATTATTCTGGCACCATATTTTGGAATCACTGGTTCAGGGATTTTAAAAGTATCAGAATAGTGATGATTAAAGCGAATTGCAAGCTTGCGGGTAAGTTCTAGGTGTTGCCTTTGATCTTCGCCAACGGGTACTACATCGGCCCCGTAAAGCAGTATATCACAAGCCATTAGAACTGGGTAGGAAAACAATCCAATGTTTATATTGTCTTCATTCTTTGCTGATTTGTCCTTGAACTGGGTCATACGTCCGCACTCGCCCATACCCGTAAAAGAGTTCATCACCCAAGTAAGCATGGCATGGGCTGGGACGTGAGATTGAACAAAAATCGTAGATTTCTCTGGGTCTATCCCACAGGCTAGAAAAAGTGCAACAGAGTCCAAGGTATGTTGCCTGAGATCTGCTGGCTTTTGCCTCACCGTAATGGTGTGCATATCGGCTACCATAAAAAAGGACTCATACTCTTGTTGCATTGACACCCAATTATTGACAGCACCCATTAGCTGACCTATTGTAAAGATGCCCGAGGGCTGAATGCCTGAGAGAATTATTTTTCTTTTTTCATTCATTATTTTTTGTGTAAATCTTATATTTTATTTAACTGGCTGGTGGACAATTCAAGTTGAGAATTAACAGAAAAAACTCTTGCCAACTCCCTGTTCTTGCTTCTTATTTTGAATACAATTTCATTTTCTTCTAGAAAAGGAATCCTTCCTAAGTTTTTAAGACTGTTAAGTTCAATTATGAGCTTGCCAGAGAAAAACCACCAGCCTTTTTTGAAATGTATACTTTGTATACTTTCGTATGGGATTTCAATATCTTTGACTTCAGTTTTAAAAAATTGAACTAAAGTGTCGCTCATCTGATATTCTATCTCAAGCCCGTCTTCACCCGCTCCAATGAAGCCAGATGTTTTTGCAAGCCCCCAATAAACAGTCTCGGATATAAATGGTACTTTGCTCATTTTATTCGCCCAAAAGATATGCAAAAATAAGTGGTGCAACAATCGTTGCATCCGACTCAATAATAAATTTTGGAGTATCTATATCGAGCTTTCCCCAAGTAATTTTCTCATTGGGAACCGCACCCGAATAAGACCCGTAAGAAGTGGTCGAATCAGAAATCTGGCAGAAGTATCCCCAAAATGGAGTATCAGTCCTTTCCAAGTCTTGGTAGAGCATCGGTACCACACAAATCGGGAAATCACCCGCAATCCCTCCACCAATTTGGAAAAAACCGATTGAGTGATTTTTGCTTTCAGCAGTGTAATAATCTGCCAACCACATCATATATTCAATCCCAGATTTGGTGACCGAAGGTTCACAATCACCCAACATACAATGTGCTGCAAAAATATTGCCCATGGTCGAATCCTCCCAACCCGGGACAATGATAGGCAAGTTCTTTTGGGCCGCCGCAATCATCCACGAATCTTTTGGATCAATTTCGTAATATTGTTCCAGAACTCCAGACAAAATCATCTTGTACATATATTCGTGAGGGAAATAACGTTCTCCATTTTTTTGAGATTCTTTCCAAAGATCCACAATATGAGACTCTAAACGTCGAAATGCTTCTTCTTCTGGAATACAAGTGTCGGTCACACGGTTTAAACCTTTGTCCAACAATTCTCTTTCTTGCTGAGGACTCAAATCCCGATAGTTTGGAACTCGCTTGTAATGAGAATGTGCCACAAGATTCATCAGATCTTCTTCCAGATTAGCACCCGTGCATGAAATCAAGTGTACCTTGTCTTGCCTTATCATCTGGGCAAGTGAAATGCCAAGTTCTGCCGTAGACATTGCACCGGCAAGGCTAATCAGCATCTTGCCTCCATCATCCAAGTGGGACTCGTATCCCTTTGCAGCATCGACAAGAGATGCGGCATTGAAATGTTTGTAATGTTTTAAAATAAATTGTCTGATTGGCTTTGACATTTTTTTATAATATTTTTTAGTAAAATAATATTTACCAAAATAAGAAAATTATTTTGACTAATAACACTTTTCACTGCTTTGCCTCTGAGCCAATGAGCAATAAATATATTTATGCTGAAATAATCTTTAATAAATACGACTAATTTAGTTATGTTTGTGTCAATTAATATTTTGAAATGATATAAAACTATTTTTTTTGTAGATTACAATGAAACTCTCAGACCTCACAAAAGACAAGATAGGGCATATAAAAAAAGTGGGTGGCGACGATTCTTTCCGAAGGCGGATTACCGAAATGGGATTTGTCAAAGGAAAAGAAGTCAGCCTCATCAAACATGCTCCAATGCAAGACCCAGTCGAATACAATGTGATGGGATATGAAGTCTCATTGCGTAAATTTGAAGCCGAGCTTATCGAAATTGAACTTGAGTCCAAAGAAAGCATAGCACATCCCTACAATGGCACCACCGAAGAAGACCGAACAGAAAAGTCAAATCAACCAGAAATTGACACAAAAGTAATCAACGTTGCCTTTGTTGGAAATCCAAATTCAGGAAAGACTACCCTCTTTAACTCAGCCTCCAACTCGAAGGAAAAAGTTGGAAATTATTCCGGGGTGACAGTAAACACAAAAATTGCTAATTTCAAATTTGGTGGATATAGGATAAATGTAAGTGATTTGCCAGGTGCCTATTCAATCACGGCTCAATCTCCTGAGGAATCTTTTGTGCGTAGTCATATTTTTGGAGAAAAGCCAGATGTGATAATAAATGTAGTAGACTCATCTTCGTTGGAAAGAAATTTACTCCTAACCACACAGCTTATCGACATGAAGCTCGACACGGTTATTGCCCTGAATATGTATGACGAGCTGAAGGCCAAGGGTGATGACTTCGACCACAAAACTCTTGGCGAGATGATTGGAATCCCAATGATACCCACTGTGGGTTCAAAGGGTGAGGGAAATGACGAGCTGTTTGCCGAAGTGATTAAAGTTTACGAGAATAAACAGACTCCAAGAAGAAAGATTAACATTAATTACGGCCAAGAGATTGAAAGCTCTATAAGGAAAATATCAAATTGCCTAAACACAAAAGCCAACAGAACACTTCACCCCAATGTTTCGTTTAGATATTTGTCTATCAAATTACTTGAAGGCGATCAAATTGTAAAACAAAAGCTAGAAAATTGCGAGAATATTAATGAAATTGAGGAAATATCTAATTATGAGCTTGCTCGACTAGAAAAGTTCTACGGCGAAAGTAGTTCGACTATTATGACAGATGCAAAATTTGGTTTCATCTCAGGTGCACTCAAAGAAACATACAAAACTGGCAAGATTGACCGCTATGAACAAAGCAAGTCAATAGACAATATCCTAACACACAAATATCTAGCCATACCAATTTTTTTAATATTCATGTGGCTTACCTTCCAATCCACTTTTGTTCTGGGCGAATACCCTATGAACTGGATTGACGGCGGGGTTGCATTTCTTTCCAGCACTATAGACACCGTGATGAGTCCTGGTATGTTAAAGGATTTGTTATTGGGCGGAGTGATTGCAGGAGTTGGTTCGGTTATTATTTTCCTGCCCAATATATTAATATTATTTTTCTGCGTCTCCATTATGGAAGACACTGGATATATGGCAAGAGTAGCTTTCATAGCAGACAGATTCATGCACAAAATCGGTTTGCACGGCAAATCAATCATACCTCTGATAATGGGATTTGGTTGCAATGTCCCCGCCATTATGGCAACCAGAACGCTTGAAAGCAAAGACGACAGGCTACTCACAATGCTGATCAGCCCTTTCATGTCATGTTCGGCGCGGCTGAGTGTATATATTTTAATTGTCGGAGCATTCTTCCCAGAGAATCCCGGTACGGTTCTCTTTTCAATCTATCTGGTGGGTATTGTGCTTGCCATTCTTGTGGCGATATTGTTTAAGAAAACTTTCTTCGCACATTCAGACGCTCCTTTTGTCATGGAGCTACCGCCTTATCGCATCCCAACTCTGAAAACCACACTTATTCACATGTGGCATAAATCATCGCAATATCTTCGGAAAATGGGTGGGACCATTCTCGTTGCATCGATAATAATTTGGGCATTAGGATATTTCCCGAGGGACTTCAAAGGGTCTGAAGAAATTGATTCGCAAATTGCTCAGCTTGAACTTATGTTAAATGAAAAAAACAGTAGTCTCAGAGGAATTGAAGAAGGTGAAATACAAAAGAATATCGATGAATTGAAATCAAAAAGAAATTTAATTCATAATGAGGAGTCTTACATTGGGAGAATGGGCGAGTTCATCGAGCCAGTCATTGCACCACTCGGCTTCGACCAGAAAATGGGCATGAGTCTCATCTCTGGACTTGCAGCAAAGGAGATTGTGGTCAGCAGCATGGGCGTACTCTATGGTGCGGGCGAAGAGCAAGACGAACACTCAAGCGGCTTAATTTCTAAACTACAATCCCAAAGATATAAAAGTGGAGAGAAAAAAGGAGAGCTAGTCTTCTCGCCCCTGGTGGCTTATTCCTTCATGCTTTTCATTTTAATATATTTCCCCTGTGTTGCCGTTATTGCTGGGATTAAAAAGGAGGCCGAGAGTTGGAGGTGGGCAATCTTCACCATGGTTTACACCACAGCCCTGGCATGGATTGTGTCTTGTCTTGTCTATAATGTTGGGAGTTTACTTCTCTGAGAAAGGAATAATATGCAAGAAATCATTACGAATTATTTATTTATTATATTGGGCAGATACTGTATTTACATATTGGAAACTTCATTTACTATGAATTTATTTATTTTTTTACTTAATGGGTGTATTCCTTTCTTTCAATTACAATAATTTGGTTAATAGTACGAACGATAATTTAGACTGTTGTGAACGTACAATCAAGATAGAAGAAGGTGTTCACCGCTTAGATGAAAAAATTACTTTAAAATTTGAAGACGTAGATGGAAGGTTAGATGATTTTTACATTTGGGTGGGTGTAATTGGGGGCATTGTGATTTTATTGTTTGGATTTAATGTTTACAATACAAAAGACGTTGCCAAAGCCCAGGCCATTGTAGGATTAAAAGAGCTAGATGACAACATTAAAAATATGGAAAAGCAAATGCAAGAAGTTTCACGGCAAATCACAGAGTATGATGAAACATTAGCAGAACGAACTGAGAAAGATAAAATAGCTAATAAGTTAAAAAGAATTAAGGATGAAAATACATGAAATTCAAAGAAATATTAAATAGAATAAAATCAAACACTGCATCAAGAAATGATTACAATATTTATTTAGAAAAAGTAAATAAATATAAGCTGGAAGACTCTTTAAAAGAAATATTTAATGAAAATTCAGAGTTGAAGTTAGATTTCGACGAGTATATAAAAAGACGAAGAGGCATTAAATCTAACAAAAAACGTTACTTAGATTTTGAAGATTACAAGATACGAGCTTTTGTTACAGGTAGTATTGTTGGTCTTGGTGAGGGGATATTGGAAGTGTATCCAGAAGAGAACAAACTGTAAAGAAAACGTATATGCAAGAAATCATTACATATTTAATAATATTCACCGCTTGCTTTTTTGCAATCTTTAAGTTCTATAAATCAAACAAAGCTAGTAAATCCAAAGACAGTTGCAGCCTGCAATGTGGTTCCTGTGCCATCAAAACCGCCTGCTCAAAAAATAGCACAAGCATAAAAATTCCCACGAGATAGAAATAAATCAGGACGTGGGCGCAGCAGCTGATTTGATTTCTTTAAATATTTTGTCCAAATCTATATCTGGCAAGGTAGAAACAAGATCGTCTAGCATTTTATTAAGCTCCTCTTGGCTCACCCTTATATTCATTTGATCTACCAACGAAGAAAGGTCAGAACCTAAGTCCTCTGCATTATTATTTGCATCCATTTCACTTTCCTTTGCAATTTTATTATTTTTATGATATAACTAGATTTTCAGAATTTCTTCTGAATTCTTTTAAATCAGAAACTAAATTGAGTGCCATCTCGCTTTCTTGAACCAATCGAGATTGATATTTCTGCTTAATCGACTTGTCTTTTATCTTTCTGAGATTTTGCCTGAGTAGCATCACATTTCTTTTGGCTCTATCAATTTTTGACATAAGCTCAACTTCTTGTTCTTCTCTGATTTGATCTATATTGTACCGGAAAGTTGTGCTATTCCTTGTAGTGTACATTTTATCCTCCATGATAAAAATTAATTTATTGTCATATTCATAGCCTGTATTTATATTATCGTCCTGGTGGCAAAGATATTGATAGGTACAAATACCTAATTTCTATATTTTATTATTATTTCCATATCTTTGGGCTACAACTATTGTTAGTCATCGGCACATTTTATATGAAAATTAAATTTATATTAATAATTATTTTATCCATCCTAGTATTATGTAATAATATTTTGGGAAGTGACAAGAAAGAAAAAGGAATGAAAGCAAATCACTTAATTGGTGAACAGAGTCCGTATTTACTTCAACATGCCTATAATCCCGTTGAGTGGTATCCTTGGGGCGACAAGGCTTTTGAGATTGCAAAAAGGGAAGACAAACCAATATTTCTTTCTATTGGGTACTCGACCTGCCATTGGTGTCATGTGATGAAGCGTGAATCTTTCTCCGATGATTCGGTGGCTAGTTTAATGAATAAATATTTTATTAACGTAAAGGTCGATCGTGAGGAGCGTCCAGATATTGATGCCATATACATGAGGGTACATCAGCTTATGAACAAAAGCGGTGGCTGGCCGCTTACAATTATTATGACACCTGATGCAAAGCCATTCTACACCGCAACTTATATTCCAAAAGAAACAATGCACGGGCGAATCGGAATGCTCGACCTTATTCCACAGATTGCAAAGGTATGGAACGATGACAAAGAGAACATACTCTCGAGTGCCGACGATATAACAGATGCTTTAAAGGAGAATCTGCTGGGCGGAGGCAATGACTCGGTGCCGAAATTCTCCGAGGAAATATTCCACCGGACATTCAATCATTTACTTGCCCAGTATGATCAGAGATGGGGTGGTTTTGGGCAGAAACCAAAATTTCCTTCCGCTCACCAAATCTCATTTCTTTTTCGTTACGGCAAATATTACAAGAATACGAAAGCTACCGAAATGGCATTACACACTCTGGTCATGATGCGAAGCGGTGGAATTTACGACCATATTGGCTATGGCTTCCACAGATATTCCACAGATGAAAAGTGGCTATTGCCTCATTTTGAGAAAATGCTCTATGACCAAGCAATGCTAGTTGTGGCCTATGTTGAGGCTTGGCAAGTCACCGGAGATTCCAAATACAAAGCCACTGCCCAGGAAATTCTCGAATATGTCCAAAGAGATATGAGTAGCAAATCAGGTGGATTTTATTCGGCCCAGGACGCAGATACAGACGAGGTTGAAGGGAAGTTCTATGTTTGGGAATCATCAGAGATTAAAGAACTTCTGTCTCAGAAGGCAGATAGATTTAAAAAATCCTACAGTATTAAAGCCCAAGGAAACTACAAAGAAGAGGTCGAAGGTCACGGGGCTGGTGGCAATATTCTTCACACGCCAAAAAAACTTTCATCCCTTGCAAATGAAGAAGGGGTTTCCATACTGGAGCTAGAAAAAGACTTGTCCGAATCCAGAAAAATATTGTTTGAAGCAAGAGAAAAAAGAACTCATCCTTTCAAAGATAATAAAATACTGCTCGACTGGAACTCACTCATGATTTCGGCATTCGCCCGAGCTGGTGCGGCGTTCGGCAAAGAGAAGTATGTCAATATTGCAAAAAAGTCTGCCGGCTTTATTAAGCAGAAGATGATCAAAGATAATGGCGAGCTACACCACCGCTACAGAGAAGGAAATGTCGGAATTGACGCTCATATCAATGATTATGCCTTTTACACACGTGCCTTAATAGACTTATACGAGAGCACTTTTGATATTGAATATATAAAAGATGCGATTTCATTAATGAAGAAAACCAATCATCTTTTCCTTGATAAGAAAAATGGTGGGTATTATTTTGCAAAAGAAGGTGAAAGCCAGCTAATCTCTAGAAATATTGAGTCTCACGATGGTGCTATTCCAAGCGGAAATTCCATTATGCTAGAAAACATTATTAGGCTTGGGAAGATCACGGGGCTAACTCATTACGAGAAATCTGCAAGCGAATTAATTTCACGTTTTGCAAGTCAAATCAAGCAATCCCCATTGGGTTTTACTCAATTTCAGAGTGCAGCACTTTACGCATTCAAAGGTGGTTTTGAGATTGTAATTGTTGCAAAAGAAGGTGACGAGCAAGTTAGAAATATTTTAAAGGAGATTAATTCTAGATTTATTCCGAACAAAGTAATTATAGTACGGCCAGATGGCGACGAAGTAGAAATTGCCAAAATTGCCGAGTATGTCGAAATGCAATATTCAATCGATGGCAAGGCTACGATATATGTTTGCGAGAATTTCACCTGCCAAAGCCCAAGCACCGATATTAAAACTATGCTAAAGTATTTGGGATATTAATAATTTCCAGTATCAAATAATGCTTTTGACCCAAGAGATTGATTATTTTTTATTAATTTACTTTTGTAAATATTAACAATTCTTAAAAATAATTTATTAATCAAATGACTAAACCAACACTTGCAAGACTTTCTGTAGACAATATTGATTTTTACGCATATCATGGTGTAAAAAAAGAAGAGAAAAAACTAGGCGGTAAGTTCGAAGTGGACGTAGATCTTTTCTATGACCCAGCAAAAGCCGTTGCCGCCGACGATATTAATTTTGCCCTCAATTATGAAGAGGTTGTATTTTGCGTCTCAGAGGTAATCAATGGCGAGTCCTACAACCTTATCGAAACTCTTGCAAATGAGATATTGCACATGTTATTTGAAAAATTACCTAAAATAGAAATTGCAACCGTGCGGGTTCGCAAACTTGCCGTACCAATGAGACGGGTAATTAATTATGTAGAAACCGAACTCACTTTTGAAAGAGAACAGGCATAATATTTTATGACTCAAGCACTTATTTCAGTTGGCTCCAACAAAGGTGACCGAGTAGACTACTTAAATTCGGCTATTGGCTTGCTAGAAAGCCAAGGGATTCTTCGAAACTTAAAGTCTTCCAGATTCTATCAAACCCAGGCCGTGGGCATCACCAATCAAGATGATTTTTTGAACTGTTCAATAGTTGGACAAACTGATTTGGGTTCACTTGAATTGCTCTGCTCTTTGAAAGAAATCGAAATATACTTGGGGCGTATCCCAAGACCAATGTGGCATGAGCGGGAAATTGATTTGGATATAATTTTATTTGGCGGTGAGATAATTAATAGCAGTGAGATTTGCTTGCCTCATCCAAGAATGCAGGACAGGAATTTTGTACTCTTCCCCTCTTGTGAGATTGCCCCAAATATGATTCATCCAGTTTTTGGCAAAAGTATATTAGAGCTTGCCACACAATGTGAGGACTGCTCAAAGTTTAATATTTTCAACGATGTGGAAATTAATAGCGTAGTTTGATATGAGAACATTTTCGGAAGAATTATTGCTCTTGGCAATCAAGGATGAAGAAGGTACGCTTGTAGTCCCAGCAAGTTCTTTTGTCCCATACGGCATTGCTCTTGCCCTATTGCTAGACCTCCAAGAGGCAAATAAACTGAAGATTATAAACAATCATATTTGCTTGATTGATTTCTCTCCAACTGGGATTGATTTTCTTGACATAGCTCTTGTTGCAATAAAAAATATTTCTGAGGACAAAGAAATTAAATTCTGGGTGAAATCTTTTGGATTAAAAGATGATTATTATATCAATCTTATTTTTGAGAAATTAATAAAAGCTAAAATTCTTTTCAAAGAGGAAAAGCGTATTCTTTGGATAAAATACCAAAACTACCCAACTGCCAATCCAGTACCAGAACTCCAAACAAGAGCCTTGATCCACAAGGCAATTGAGTCTAGGTCTTGTGATAATAAAAAATTAGAGAACTTAATCATGCTTATGTATTTCTGCAACTTAA
>JAJRPT010000135.1 GCA_024280675.1 Bacteroidota bacterium | reverse complement strand
ATACTCTCTCATCAGGATGACTTTCGGTGTATGATTTTTTTAGCTCTAGTGTATTGTAATACAAGAATTTATTAACCAATTCATCGAGCCTATAGGCAGACTTTAGTATGATTGCCACAAGCTCTTTGCTTTTTTCTGATGCTCCGCAATCACTTTCTGAAAGTAATTGGCTTGCAGTAATAATTCCATTGAGTGGAGTTTTAAACTCATGTGGAATGGATGAGGTTAATTGTAATTTCAGAATATCAACTTGCTCTTTGACAGATTTGTTGATTTCTTTACTCACAAATTTGTCCATATTTTGGTAATTGAGCAATCGTATTTTGACAGAGGAAAGAAGCTCTCGCTTTGTAAACGGTTTAGGAATATAATCATAGGCTCCCATGTTGATTCCTAAGCTAAAGTCTTCGACATCTTTGATGGAGCTCAAGAAAATAAAAGGAACCGTAGACAGTTGCTTGTGAGATTTAATCTTCTCTAGGAGTACAAAGCCAGATTTATAAGGCATGTCAATATCAGAAATTACCAGGTCTGGCTTTGTTTTCAAAGCTTTGGCAAGTCCTTCTTGACTGTTTTTTGCCAAATAGACTTTGTATTCTGCTGATTCGAGAATTCCTTTGACACGTTCCCGGATTTGGTCATCTCTTTCGACTATTAATATTTTCTGTTTCATAAAAAAGATTTACTTTCTCTAAAAAGCACTCACTCCCTTTATATAATAATAAAAAAAATCTACTTCACCTAATTAAACATTTATTTTTTTAATTTTGTGATTTCAAAAACTAAAAATAATAAAAAATATATGATATCTGCAAACAACTTAAGTATACAATTTGGTAAAAGAATTTTATTCAAAGATGTAAATGTTAAATTTACACCTGGGAATTGCTATGGAATTATTGGAGCCAATGGCGCCGGTAAATCTACATTCATCAAAATACTCTCTGGAAAGATGGAACCCACATCTGGTAATATTTCTATTGAAACAGGCAAACGTATGGCGGTGCTCGAGCAAGACCAATTCAAGTATGACGAGGAAAAAGTATTAGAAACTGTGATAATGGGACACAAGCGTCTGTTTGAACTTATGAAAGAAAGAGAAGAGCTTTATTCCAAATCAGAATTCACCCAAGAGGAAGGAAATAGAATCGGCGAGGTGGAGGCAGAGTTTGCAGAAATTAATGGCTACGAGGCAGAGTCAGAAGCTGCCACACTGCTCAATGGTCTTGGGCTTGGCGAAGAATTTATGAAGAGAAAAATGAATGACCTCGAGGGGGGGGAGAAGGTGAGGGTTCTGCTTGCTCAATCTCTTTTTGGCAACCCAGATGTATTGCTACTCGATGAGCCGACGAACAACCTTGACATAAAATCGATTGAGTGGTTGGAAGAATTCCTGTATAAATTCAACAACACCGTGCTGGTTGTCTCCCACGACCGTCACTTTTTGAACAAAGTCTGTACACACATCACCGATATTGATTTTGGTGAGATGCGAACTTATGCTGGAAATTATAGCTTTTGGCAACAAGCCGCGCAACTTGCAATGAAACAGAAGAAAGACCAGTTGAAAAAATCCGAAGACAAGGCATCGGAGCTTAGGGAGTTTATTTCACGTTTCTCTGCCAATGCCTCAAAGGCACGCCAGGCAACATCTCGGAAGAAACAACTAGAAAAACTTGGACTCGATGATTTGCCGAGAACGTCTCGCCGCTTTCCATATATTGAGTTTAAGGCCGGGCGTGAGTGTGGAAATATTGTACTCGACATTAATAATCTGAACAAATCCCAAGACGGTGAAATATTGATTAACGATTTAAATATTTCAATTGGACCTGGAGATAAAATAGCTGTGCTTTCGGAGAATGACAGAGCAATCACAATGTTTTTTGATATAATCTCAGAAAAAGCCGAAGCAGACTCAGGGGAATTTAACTGGGGTGTCACAATCAAAAGTGCCTATATGCCAAAGGAAAATAATGAGTATTTTACCCATGACATAAGTCTTGTAAATTGGCTAAGACAATACTCTCCAGAATCTGATGAGACATTCATTCGTGGATTTTTGGGTCGTATGCTCTTCTCTCAAGACGAGGCGAATAAATCATCGACTGTGCTTTCTGGTGGAGAAAAAGTTCGTTGTATGCTCAGCAAGACTATGCTCAGCTCTGCCAACGCACTGATACTTGATGACCCGACCAACCACCTTGATTTGGAGGCAATTACATCGCTAAACAATGCAATGATTGCCTACGACCAGACTATGCTTTTTTCATCCCATGACCACCAACTGCTTCAGTCTACGGCCAATCGGATTTTAGAGATTACACCGGGTGGCTTCATTGACAAGGTGTGTAGCTATGACCAATACATTCACTCCGAGCAAATACAAGCCAAACGCCAGCAGATGTATGAGGGAGCTTCTGTTTAATTTATTTTTTTTATGAATATTGACTATACAAAAATAAAATCAAGCGAAAGGGTGGAGAAGTTATCTTCGGTGCTTTCAAGTCGCAGCAAGGACTTAACCGTAGTTCTAGAAAATCTTTTTGACGGTCATAATTTGTCTGCTGCACTTCGTTCCTGTGACGCAACGGGTATTTTTGGTGTTAATCTATTGTATCACAGCGGGAATGTGATGCCAAAGTTGGGCAAGAAATCATCGGCAAGTGCGGTGAAATGGTTGGAAAGCTATCATCACACTTCTGTGAGGGAATGTTTTGAATCATTGAGAAAAGAAGGAAAGAAAATATATACCACCCATTTATCGTCTGAGTCTGTGTCGCTCTATGATTTGGATTTGACAGAACCGGTGGCACTTGTTTTTGGGAATGAACACAATGGGGTAAGCGATGAGGCAAGAGATTATGCAGATGAGAATTTCCTTGTTCCGCAAGTTGGAATGATTGAGTCGCTCAATATTTCTGTGGCTGTGGCAGTGAGTGTGTACGAGGCATACAGACAAAGAAAGTTAGCTGGGATGTATGAAAACAATAATTTCTCAGAAAAAGAATTTGATAATATTTTAAATAAATGGTTAAGCAAATGAGTATTTTAAAATTTCTAGTTATAGTATTTTCTGTATGTGTTGTCTTGATGAACAAGGGTAATGCTAGTGAGAATGAATACTTCAAGCATGGCATGATTCATTATGATAAGGGCGAATATACCCAATCAATTCAGCAGTTCAGAAAAGTTGTCGAGCAAAATCCAAATAATGCCAAGGCTTGGTATCAGATTGGAATGTCGCACCTCATACAACAAGATATCGGCGAGGCAATAGAAACACTTACAAAATCTATTCAACTAGATAAGACCTTTGCCGATGTGTTCAACGCTCGAGGCTTAGCTTATTCTTACAACGAGGAACTTGATTTGTCACTTCTGGATTTTGATAGAGCAATAATGATTGATCCCAATTTTGCAGAAGCATACATCAACCGTGGTTCTGCCTTTTTGTCTCAAGATAAAATAGATTTAGCTATGGGCGATTTTGATTATGCAATTAAAATTGACCCAAGTAATCCATCTTCTCTTTTTTTGAGAGGGAATGTTTTTGCAATTCAAGGCAATCCAGATGCTGCTTTAATTGATTACAAATCGGCCGTTGCAAAAGGAATGAAAAACCCAACAATCCATTACGAGATAGGAAACCTTTACTACTCGATGGGCGATTATAGAAATGCAGTGGGAAATTACACAAAAGCAATAGAAATGAATCCAAAATATCACGAGGCTATAAACAATAGAGCCGTGTCATACGACGCACTTGGGCAGAAAGGTAAAGCCAGAAAAGATCGTGATAAACTTTCAGAAATAGCAGGCTTCAGATTCACCCCGCATAATGAAATTAAATACAAAAGATTCTGGTCAAAGAATAAATTAATTTCTCTTGATTTGCCAGCTGATTGGATAGTGAATAAAGCTGGTAATGAAAACAAAGACTTTGAAGAATTAAAAATCTCGGTAGTTCCGTATGATTCACCCAAGTATGAAATTTCTGCATCCGTTGTCATTTCACTTCATAAAGATATGAAGGATAAGTATGGCAAATCAAACCCCGGTGAGTTGCTGGATTTCTGGAGCGGGTCAAATGCCAAGAATACAGAACAATATGCCAATTACCAAGTTAGTAAGCAAGTAATCAGGCAAATGGGCGAATATTCAACCAAGCTCTACGAGACTGTCCGCCAACAAAACCAGGGCGATGTGGTGTATAGGACTTATGAATTTGTGGCGGCAAAGGAAGGAGTTCTCTATTATGCTTATTTTGAATCACCAAATAATCAATTTGAATATTATAGAGAAATATTTGACAAATCTGTTGAGAGTATTAAAATTAAATAATATTTCATATCTTTGCTAGGAAAAATATTTTTAAGGGAAAAAAATGTCAGAAACTCAAAACTCGATAAATAACCGTGATGCTATATTAGAGATAATCGGTTCGGACTTGATTGCTACCGAAATTTATGACGAGCAACTAACTGCTACTGTTTCAAGAGATGATTTAGTTAAGGTGGCAACAAAATTAAAGAATCATCCAAACACAAAATTCGAGCAAGCCCTTGATGTGACAGCCATTGATTGGGCTCGGAGTGATGAGGGAAAAGAACGCTTCTGTGTCATTTATTTCCTTTATTCACTCACTCACAACCACAGACTTCGGCTCAAGGTCTATGTGCCGGAAAGTGATTGCACTTGCCCCTCTTTGACAAGTCTTTGGGAGAGTGTAAATTGGTATGAAAGAGAGACTTACGACATGTATGGCATAAAATTTACGTCCCATCCAGATATGAGAAGATTTTATATGCCAGAGGACTTTACCGACCCAGATTCTGGCGAGCCACTCTATCCTTTACGCAAAGATTTCCCACTTGGTGGAATACCAGATTCACTTCCTTTGCCTTCTTACCCAGAAAAATATGGCGACCCGACCTAGTGTGTGTGGGAGGGGAGCCACATTGTGGCATTTGAATTAATGAAAGCTCTGGTTATTTTGTTTAGTCAGGGATTTATTTCTATACAATATTTCTCAATTTACAGCGTTAATTTCATTATGAAAGAAGTAAAAATTACATATTGGCAAGATGGCAAGTGGTGGCTTGGCTACCTTAATGATTACCCTGAGTACGAAACTCAAGGTGAATCTTTTGATGAATTAAAAGCAAACATCATAGACATTTTAAAAGATATTAATGAAGAAAAGATTGATGGGCTAAGAAAAATTGCTATTTTGGAATTAGAATGAAAAGAAGAGATTTAATTAAATTTCTTGAAAAGAACGATTGTATTTTTATTCGGCATGGTGGCAATCATGACTGGTATAAAAATATAGAATCAGGTGTGTCTCAGCCAATTCCTCGGCATAGAGAGAGATTAACGAAAATCTTGCAAAGTCGATTATTAAAAAATTGACTAAATAGCCAACATATCAATCTGGTCTAAATGTGCGGGGGGAAGGCTTTGGAGAAATAATTATGTTTACTAATAAAAAAAAGAGAACACTTGTAGTTGCCTTAACAAGTGTTCTCAAGATTTCAGTACATATTATTAACTCGTCTCACTTTAAGAAGAGACTAGTTTTTTAATGAATACCGTGCATCCATTTTTTGATGATTGGGCTAAGCATTAGAAGCAAAACTCCTAGGCCAACGGCAAAAATACCTATCTGCCAAAACACATCAACATATCCAGCAAGATTATCCATTGCAGAAATGACTTCTGGTGACTTCTGCGAAAGCTCTGATGCTTTGATTAGCCCATGATTAATTGCATTCTGCCCAGCCTCCAAACTTGTGTCCACTGCCTTTGTCATTGTTGCAATAATCCCGGCAAATACATGTCCCAAGGCCGATGAAAGAAACCATGCCCCAAATACATTAGCCATCATGTGTTTAGGAGCGAGTTTAGTTACCATTGACAAGCCAACAGGAGACAGGCACAACTCACCAAAGGTATGTAGCAAGTATCCCAGGATAATAAACATCAATGGTACCATGACCTTGTCACCAACAATAAAGAGTGAGTTAGCACCACCCCAAGACATAATCAAGAAACCAGCACCAAGGAGTGCAAGACCAATTGCCATTTTGATGGCAGTGCGAGGTTCTTTTCCTCTATCGGCTAGTGCCATCCACATGGCAGAAAATGAGGAAGCAAATATTACAATAAAGGCAGCATTAACTGATTGGAATAGTGATGTAGGAATTTCCCATCCAAATACGGTTCTGTCAATTACTTCATTGGTAAACAAGGTCATTGACGAGCCTGCTTGTTCGAAGAATGCCCAGAAAAATGTAGTAAACACAAGGAGTATTAAAATTACCCAGATCTTATGTTTTGCTTCCTTGCTACCGAGAAGAAATGATTGTACAAATAATACAAGCATTACACCGCCAGCAAAAAATGGAATCCCAGCCTTAACGATATGATAGTATTGAATTAGAAATGCGAATATAGCAACCGAGAGAAAAGAACCTATGTAGACCATCTTTTCTTGACTTAGCCCAGCAAACATAGGTTTTTGAATTTTCTCCAAATCTGTTGGATCGCCATTCTTGCCGAGTACTCCTTGCCCTCTTTGGAATGTTATCAGTCCCGCCAGCATTCCAATGCCTGCCAGACCAAAGCCATAAGACCAGCCATAAGTTTCTCCTATAAAACCACAAGCAAGAGGAGAAAGCAATGCACCTAAATTAATTCCCATATAAAATATTGTAAACCCTGCGTCACGGCGAGGGTCGTCTTTGTCCTTGTACAATCCACCAACCATCGATGAAATATTTGGCTTGAACATGCCATTACCAGCAATTAAAAATGCTAATGAGATGTATAAAAAAGGTTCGTTTTCAATAGCCATGGTAAAGTGACCGATCGCCATGAGAACAGCTCCAAGCATGGTAGCACGTTTGAAACCAATGATTTTATCTGCAATGATTCCACCAATGTATGGAGTGGCATAAACCAGTGCTCCATAGGCTGCATATATTCCGAAAGCATGCTCTGACTTTGCCGGATCCTGCATGTCCTTGAACAATTCTAGTGTTAAATAAAGTGTCAGCAAAGCTCGCATTCCGTAGAAACTAAATCGTTCCCACATCTCAGCAAAGAAAAGCATCATCAACCCTTGTGGTTGCTTATGATCGCTCATATAATCCCCTTAAAAAATTATTAATATTTTATTATTCTTTAATCTCAATTCCCAAGATATAAAAATAATTTTACTTACTGCTAGTCTATATCAATGAAAAGCAAATTAATTAATTAACAGCATGTTAATTGTGGCACAGAATTAGTGGTATATTTGGAATTAGAAAAAACTATTTGGTCATTCCAACATGAATCTGCTTCAGCCCTTTATAAATCCAAAGTCCTGCGAAATCCCAACTGATTTTCACTCAACTGTGAGTGGTCATGCTTTTGACCATTGTGTGATGTGTAACCAATATTTGCTTGACCCGATGGTACAATATTTTGTGGAGAAGGCAATTAGGAATTATCAAAACCTAGAATCATCTGACACGATTTTCGAGTATGCGATTTGTGTCGAGTGTGCTGGCAAAATGAAGGAGAAACTCTCACGTGATTCGCTCGCCAAGGTTGCTGAGTTTTTTTCTGCTGGGACAGATCTCTACGGCCGGTGGGCAACACTCACAAAGAACGACAATTACTCAACCTCCGACTGGACATCCTATTGCGTTATGACAGGCAAGAATAAGGACGAACTGGACGAATACCAAATCTATGCCCATTGCGAAGGCAAGCGAATGCTTTTCTCACTGATGCCATACATGATTTCCGAAGAAGCAATACTGACCGCCTCCGAGTTGCTTTCTGCCGAGACTAAGGACGAACTCGACCGCTTCACCGACAAGTTCCTTGGCCCACCGCCCGAGATTCGTGAGCTTTGGAAGGATCACCGGCCGGCATTTATTTTTTGAATGTTTAAAAAAAACAGCCCCAAGTTTTGGACTTGGAGCTGGTGGGTTGTTAGGCATTAGTCTCAAGTGAATTTTCTAGTTTCCCCAGCTTCTCATTTTTGTAGACCCAGAATTCTTCAGAGAATTTAATTATTACATTGATAAACAGATAGCTAGCACAAAGCAAATAGCTGTAAAAGGGAGATAAAATAATATAGCCTGACTCAAAACCTAGCGAATGAGCTATAAAAACTGCAAAACAAGCTAGAAGTGAGACAGGGTACAGAATCTTATTTGATTTTAGAGAATATTTAATGCCTAACTTACTCGCAGAATAATTGTCCAGAAAGTTTTTACCAATATATCTTTCTACAACAGACATAAACAGTATAAACATACAAGTAAAAAAACCACCCTTAACTGTATATTCATCTCTAAGCCAACCTGATGTTAAAACAATAGCCCCAGCGACTGAATGCCAGCCAAATATTGTTTCCATTACTATGTTTAATTTTTGCATAATATTCCTCATAAATTATTTAACAAGAACCTGGTGGACACACACATTCTTCACGCATCAACATAACTGCAATTAAATAGTCCGCTGCCATATCAGCAGCGACACCCACACCTACCATTCCCATTGGAGATAGTGGTGTAGCCGCAACGCCTGCTAAACCAGACGACGTGCCTATTAAACCAGTCTTTACCCAAGATGGCATCTGGAGTTTGCTAACATTTAATGTTTTATCAGCATTAGTCCCTTGACTACTACAATCAGAATGTGTGCCGTCATGAAAATCTGTCCAGAAGGCGACTGAGTGATTATATATTGATACAAATCTAAAAACATTAGGAACAGATGAAGAACTCAGTGCAGTAAGATCTATTAGCTTGACAAGAGAATCTACTGCATCATTGTCATAATCATCCGCCTTTAATGCGATTGGATTAAGAATGTCAAATTCAGTCGTTGAAATATGATTTCTATCTTTAGACTCACTCACAAGATCAGACAAGTAACCAAATATATTATTCATCACAAGTGTTCCAGATACATTCTTTGTAAGCCCCACAGTACTCATCATATCGTCAAACTCTGCTTTTGCAGAATCTAAACCTGATGCTGATACACCGTTTGCCGTTAAATATGTTTTTGCAGACGCAAACCCATCTTCAAACAAATTCATCTTTAAATAGGTACTGTCTCCATCAACTAGTTTAAAATTATCAACACAGTCATAGGTGTGTCCTGCCCTGCTATTGGTATAGTATTCTATAAGGGCATGATTATGGTAGTATCCACTCGAATCATAAGGATTATTAGGATCTAATGCAATATCTGTGTAAAAACTAGTTGTCATTTTGCTGAGGACTACTTCATCCTTATTATTTTTTGCAACGTACTCCTCCTCACACGAAAAAAGAAACAGAACCAAAGTCATGGTCGAAACGAGAATTATTTTTTGTAACATTTTATTACCTTTATTTTTGAATTTATGAAATTTATTTTAAAAAGTAGGCATAAATTTCTCATTTGCTAAAATATTTCATAAATTTGCAAGTGAGTTATGCCTGAATCGGGCTACTCTTTACTGGCACAAAGACTCATAATCTTTTTGCTAAAGAGCTGTGATAGTGTTTTTATTATCATAGCTTTTTTTATGGTGAACGGTTCATTTCAGCTCCTGATTTAGTTGATAAAAAGTGAATTATGGCAATTATCTTTGAGTTTTAGGCACGAGAAAAGGGCTATTCCCATTGCCACATAAAACAAGGCATCGCCAAACGCCCTAATCAACTTAGCTCAGAGAACGCCCATCATTGATGGAGCATTCACTTTGCTTGGAAGTTGATTAACTAAAAAATGGCGATTTTTGTTTTATACCAAACTTAAGATTACTCTTAATTTACATTTTTTTTATTCTCGTTTTTCTATAATATTCTTCATTTTTGTAAAACAGTTATTACAATATACAAATTTTATTACGAAACAAAAAATATTTTTCCTTGGAGCTAAATTAATCGAAGATGGGATGGAGGGTTATTAAAAATCAGCCCCAAGTTTTGGGCTTGGGGCTGGAATCATGTCAGAAAACAGTCATTGCAGAGATTTACGGCCAGTACAGTTTATTGGTTTCTGGTGCTTTCATTCTCTTCATCTGAGGAGAAAAGCCCAAGTTTTCTTGCACGGTATTCCCAATTCTTTCGTGCAAATTCTTGCAAATCTTCAATTCTGTCAGACTCATCAGTGATTTCAATTCCTAGCAATGTCTCTATCACATCTTCCATTGTGACAAGCCCAGCAAATCCGCCATACTCATCCCCAACTATAGCCATGTGTTCATTTTCTCTGGTGAGCATCTCGTACAATTCTGGCAATGGAGTAGACTCTTGGACCTTCTTTACCTCACGCAGACAAGTTTCCATTGGTTTGTCTGCATTGCCCTCAATTATTTTTACTAGCAAATCATCTTTTAGGACATATCCACTAATATTATCAATATTATCAATAAAGATTGGTATTCTGGAGAAATGCTTAGTCGAACCAGCATCGAAGAAATCTCTGATGCTTTGCCCTTGAGCAGAAGCCACGACCACTGTCCTTGGTGTCATAATATCACGAGCCTTGACTTCGCTAAATCTAAGCAAATTTCTAATTATCACGGATTCATCTTTTTTAAGCACACCCTCTTTTTCCCCAATATCTGCCATTACAGAAATCTCCTGACGAGTAATTACTCCGCCTTTGCTCATCTTCTTGAATACCTTAGTGATGATGCTCAGCAAATATACAATGGGCGAAAGCACAAAGACTAAGAGTCTCAGTACATAGGTGGCGGTCGGGGCTAGTTGCTGGTTGAATGTTGCACCGATTGTCTTTGGAATAATTTCTGAGAAAACTAGTATCAGAAGAGTAATCACAGCCGAAGCAAGGGACAAATACTCATCGCCCCAGAGAATTTGAGCTTGAGCTCCAACTCCTGCTGCACCCATGGTGTGTGCAAAAGTATTTAATGAGAGGATTGCAGAGAGTGGCTTGTCTATGTTTTGCTTAAATTTCTCCAGTGAAAGTGCAAAGGCTTTGCCCTCTTCTTTTTTAAGGGTTATGAAAGGGTGGCTCACAGACAGCAATACGGCCTCAAGAATTGAGCAGATAAATGAAATTACGATTGTAAGAAATAAGTAAAAAAGTAATTGTTCCAATCTTGAGTTTTTTTCCTTTAAATTTGTTTTACTTGAAACAAAGACTAATTAGATAATTTTATATTATAGTATTTCGTAAAATAACTAAAAAAAATATTTTGTCATATAATAATTTACGATTACAAGAATTTGATGGGCTAGGCAAGAAAAAAGCTGAAGCACTTTCGGGGATTGGCGTTTCAACTCCAAAGGATGTATTGCTTAATTTTCCCAGCAGGTATTTATCCAGAACATCATCTGTTTCGATAGCTGAAATTATTTCAATTTTGACCGAACGTGAAGAAACTCTCTTTAGCAATGACTTTGATATTGATAATTTTAATTTGAAAATCCAATCAGAATACTCCCTTAGTGGCAGAATTATCAAAAAAGAAATGAAACGGATTTCAAGACTCAAAGAGCTTTTAGTGATTTATATTTCTGATGGCTCTGGCAAAAGCCTGAAGATTAATTTCTGGAACTATGCCAAGTTTTACATGAAGAAATACCAGCTAGGCATGAGAATATCGGCATCAGGTCGTGCCAATTTAGACAAATACGGACTTTCATTCACACATCCAGATATCGAAATTCTCTTGGACGACAAAAATGAACCAGTCTCTGGTGATGAAATATTGCCAGTTTACCCAGGCAATGAAGTGCTTTCCAAGGCTGGGATTAGCCAAAAGATTTTACGCTCTTTAGCAAAAAAGATTCTCTCCAACTCAGTCGTAAATTTTGCCGAAACTCTTCCCACTCAAATATTAGTGAATCATAATTTCCCTAGCATCAACAAAGCAATCTCCCATCTTCATTTTCCACAAGACAAAGAATCTTTGGCAAAAGCGAGGGAAAGAATGAAATTTGAGGAAATATTTTATTATCAGCTGCAAGTTCAGTCTCGCCGCAAGAAATCTCAGCAGGATTATTCTTCTTTGCGAATTAATCCCAAAAGTAAAAAAGCAAGAGAAATTTATGACAATCTTCCATTTTCTCTGACAAAAGATCAGAAAAAAGTCCTCAGAGAAATTGCCGCAGATTTTGAATCTGGCAAATGTATGAACAGGCTTTTGCAAGGTGATGTTGGCTCTGGAAAGACGATAACAGCACTTCTGACAATGCTCATGGCAATTGACTCTGGTCTTCAGACATTGCTAATTGCACCGACTGAAATTCTTGCCTATCAACATTTTGAGAATTTTTCCCAAATCCTTGCAGACCTAGACATAAATATTTGCCTGCTTGTGGGCAAGATGAAAAAATCTGAGCGAAATAAATTGCTGATTAAAATTCAATCTGGTGAGTATCATATCGTAATTGGAACTCACGCCACTATACAAAAAGATTTGCAATATAATAATCTTGGCTTTGTGGTCATCGATGAACAACACCGCTTTGGTGTTTCCCAAAGAGCTGAGTTGCTCAGACTGGCTTCCCAGTCAATATCAAAAAATACAGATGAAGCAAATAATAAAATAATGCCCCACTGCTTGGTGATGAGTGCCACGCCAATTCCACGCACTTTGGAGATGACGGTTTATGGAGACTTGGATGCCTCGCTCATCAAAACAATGCCAAAGGGCAGGAAGGACATTATCACAAAAATATCCTATGACAGTCAGTTGGGCGAGGTGCTGGACTTTGTAAAAAAAGAAATCAACAAGGGAAGGCAGGCATTTTTTGTTTATCCAGCCGTAGATTCAAAAAAATCGGCTGAGATGAAATCTGCTAGCCAGTGGTATGAGAAAATCTCAAATCATTTCCCTGAACTCTCCTGTGGTCTGCTTCATGGGAAGTTAAAAGCAGATGAAAAAGAATTCTTGATGGAAAAATTTAAGCAAGGGAAATACGATATCTTAATAGCCACAACAGTAGTTGAGGTGGGGATTGACATTCCGAATGCTTCAATAATGCTGATTGAAAATGCAGAACGTTTCGGGCTTTCACAACTCCATCAGTTGCGGGGACGAATCGGTCGTGGACCGCACCAAAGCTATTGTATATTGATGACCAAGGATGATTTCCAATATATGGTGAAGAAAAAGACAATGGATCAAGAAGACAGGCTAATTGCCGTCACTCGTCTTAAAACAATGGAATCGACTCTTGATGGCTTCAAGATTGCGGAGATTGATCTTCTGCTCCGAGGCCCGGGGGATCTCCTCGGCACCAAACAATCGGGTCTGCCGTCCTTTACATTCATTAATTTAGTTGAGGATTTGGAAATTATCCAATCATCTAAAAAGTGGGCGGTAAACATTGTGGCACAAGATCCAAATTTTTTATTGAAGGAAAACCTTGTTATCAGAAAAAAAATAGATAAGTTAAATGCCAATGAGCAGTCATATTTTAATATTGCATAAAAGATGAAAAGAAAAATCAAACTAAGCGATTATGGAATGATTCGTGTTGCAAGTGTTAGCCCCGAGCTTAGGGTTGCCGACCCAGTGTTCAATGTCACAGAAATAGTAAAGCAGAGCAAACTTTGCGGGGACGAGGGCACGTCCATAATTTTATTCCCAGAGCTTAGCCTATCTGCATACACTTGTGGCGATTTGTTTTTTCAGAAGATTTTGTTAGACAAGGTGCTGGATTCCTTAGACATTTTATCAAAACTAAGCCGGGAGCTTGGTGTGGTAATAATTGCTGGTGCTCCACTTGAGTGTGGAAATAAACTATTTAATTGTGCAGTGGTTTTTTCTGATGGGAAAATATCAGGCATTGTCCCAAAAACATTTCTTTGCAATTATAACGAGTTCTACGAACAAAGATGGTTCTCTAGTGCTTTTGATTTGAACTGTGGCGAGATTACTATTAATGGCAAGGAAATTCCATTCGGTGCGGATTTACTTTTTTCTCTCAATAACAATATTAAATTTGCCATCGAGATATGCGAAGATCTTTGGTCTGTGGTTCCGCCCAGCTCCTATTTGGCAGCCTCGGGTGCACAGATTATTTTCAATCCCTGCGCATCTCCGGAAATAATTGGCAAGTCTGATTACCGCCGTGATTTGGTCAAGAGTCAATCTGCAAGAACTATCTCATCCTATGTTTACGCCTCCAGCGGTGTGGGCGAGAGCTCTGGCGATTTGGCTTATGGCGGACATTTAATGATTACAGAAAATGGGGTATTACTCAAAGAAAACAAACGTTTCACATTTGGTTCCGATTTTATTTTATCAGACATTGACATTGATAAATTAAACAATCAGCGGCTCAGAATGAAAAGCTTCGCCGCATCCCAAACTATTGAAACAAGAGAAATTCAAATTGGGTTTAAAGAGAAAGAAGTCCCCAACTTGGTGTGGCCCATTGCCAAAGACCCATTCCTGCCGTCTAAGGCAAAAGAGGATGAGACTTGTTTGGAAATCTTAAATATTCAATCGGCGGGGCTTGCCACTAGATTAAAAAACACTGGTATAAAGTCGGTCACCATTGGTGTGAGTGGTGGATTGGACTCGGCCTTGGCTCTTCTTGTTTGCGTTCTAGCTTTTAGAAAACTTAAATTGCCACCACCAGATATTCATTCACTCATTCTTCCAGGCCCCGCCTCAAGCAAATCCACACAAGAAAATGCCCAATCACTTGCCCGTATTCTTGGCACAAACTCCAGACTTATTGATATTTGCAAGGAGACCGAGCATCATTTGAGGACTCTTGACCACGGTGGAGATTATGACACAGTCTACGAAAATACTCAAGCTCGAATCCGTACAATGACGCTTATGAATTGGGCAAATAAGACTGGTGGATTGGTAGTAGGCACGGGTGATTTGTCCGAATTGGCATTGGGCTGGTGCACCTATAATGGAGACCAGATGTCAATGTATGGAGTCAATTCTGGAGTTCCAAAAACATTGGTCAAGCTACTTGTCCAGTGGGCATCATCTCTTTCTGAGTTCTCAAAAGCGGGTGATGTTTTACGCAGAATAGCTAATACTCCAATCTCACCTGAGCTTATTCCCGCAGATGCTGACAGTACGAATATACAAGAAACAGAGAAAATAATTGGAGGGTTCAGGCTACACGATTTTTTCTTGTATTATTTTCTTAGGTTTGGATTTAGCCCAAAAAAGATTTATCTTCTGGCAAGTGAGTCCTACGAGGGCGAATATAATAAAGAGGAAATTCTCACTACACTAGAAAGATTCTACAAGAGATTCTTTGCAAGTCAGTTCAAAAGATCGGCAATGCCAGACGGTGTAAAGATAGGCTCGGTAGCACTTTCGCCACGAGGTGATTGGCGTATGCCTTCGGATGCCGAAAGATATATTTGGGAAAAAGAAATAAAGGAATTATCCAATGATTGAGTACACCGAAGAGAATCCGATTAAAATCATTATGGCCGACGACCACGAAGTTGTTCGGGCTGGTCTGAGACGCTTACTCTCGATGGACAAGTCCATTCGCATATTGGACGAGGCTAGCAATGGCGAAGACGCTGTAAGCCTTGCTGAGTATCACAAGCCCGATGTTGCTCTTCTGGATATTTTCATGCCCAGAAAAAATGGGATTGAGGCAACCAAAGAAATAAAATCCAAGAATAAAAATATATTAGTTGTCATGCTCACAGCATTTGAAGATTCGTCTCATTTGGAGCAAGCCCTCTCAGCCGGAGCCGATGGTTATCTTGCAAAAGATATTAGCTCAAAGGAACTCATAGAATCATTGAAACTTGTTATGACTGGAAATAGAGTTTTCTCTAAATCGATTGTCAAATTGATGCAAAAGAAATTCTCACACTCGGGCGAGGATAAAGACCCAGCACCTGTGACCATCACAAAGCGTGAACAAGAAATACTCAACCTTGTGACCATGGGCAAAACATCTCAAGAAATTGCCGACCAGTTGTTCATCTCTGTTCGGACGGTAGAATCTCACCGCTACAATCTTATGCAAAAACTGCACATTAAAAATGCAGCAGGTCTGGCACGGTACTCAGTTATGAACTTGGATATTATCAGAAAAAAGTAAGCTAAAGAAAATGTGCTAGATGTTTATTCCAAAGCTCAAGCGGTGCAAAAAAGCAGCAGAGCCGTACTGGCTTAGCCCATAATCAAGAGCCCACGACTCAAATTCTCCTCCCAACCCAAAGGAGAAACCACTAAGACTTGTGCTGAACTCTGGAGATATTTTACGTCTGAGATGGTTGTCATAACCAAGTCTTGCGTCAATATATTTGCCAAAGCTGATTTCTAGTCCTATGGAAATATTGGCAAATCTGTCAAAGAAATCATCAACATCTTCGTTTAAGTTAGTAAAAGAAAAGTTTGCTAAGACGGGCAGTCCTTTCATTCTGTGGTTGAAGCCAAGACGCACATCAAGTGGCACACCCGAGTTATCGGCGGCAAATTCTTTCAATACCGTACCTGCGTTCAATATGCTGAATCCAAAATTTGTTCTATCGTCCCATTTTAGGAAAAGCCCACCATCGACGGCAAGTGCTGTAGTGTATTTTGATTCTAGTCCTACGTAAATAAACTTGGCGGTTAGACCATAATAAATATTTTCATCAAGCTCATCGGAGAAGGACAAGCCAAAGGAAAAATCACCTCCAGAGAAACTGCCACCCGTCCTGTTCCCTAGCTCATCGGCATAGCTAAAGCTACCGAAAGAATTATAATTGGCAGAAAAGCCAAATATCCCATACTCATCTGTCCTGTGAACATAGGCAATATTTCCCGAATTTATATCTAGGACGTGCTTTAGAAAGGTAGCCCTTAGTGGCTTATCTTCGACAGTATAAAGCGTAGCTGGGTTGTAGAATAAGGCCGAGACATCGTTTTGGTAGGACACAAAAGCCCCACCAAGAGAGGCAGCTCTTGCACTTTTGGCCTCGGCAAGAAATCCATAAGGAGAGCTTGTTGTCGAAAATACTGAATAGGAAAAAGCCATGACCATCAAAATGATAATCACATATAAATGTGATGAACCTTCTTTCATTTTGTTCCTTTAAAAATATTTAGAAAAATTTTAGGTGGTCGAACTGCTTTCATGTTTCCTTGTTTTACAAATACGTGTTTTGTGTGTCCACTGGCTATCGGCGTATTCCCACAAATAATATTGTATTTAAATTCAATTATTGCCTTGTTTTCTAAAACAATTTCAGTGTTTATTTCCAACACATCATCGTATTTTGCTGGGCTGAGATATTTTACATAACAATCAACAAGTGGCAACATAAACCCATTCTTCTCAACATCGGTGTATAGAAGCCCATAATTTCTCATCAGCTCAGTTCTTCCTGTCTCAAAAAAAGCAAAATAATTGCCATTGTAGACAACTCCCATTTTGTCGGTATCTGCATACCTTACCCGAAAAGAACTTGTATGTTTTAGGACTTGCTTCATTTAGCCAAGTAGTTGCTCACAAATTCTTTGAAAATCTTCGACCGAATAAAACTCCAAGCTAATGGTTCCACTTTTTTCATTTTTTGTGTTGATCTTTATTTCAGTGCCGTAATGTTGCCTTAGTTTATTTTCGACATTAATTAATTCAGCATTTTTTTCAACTTTAACAGGCGGTATGTTTTCATTAATCCTGTCAAAATTCTTTATATATTTCTCAGTCTCTCTTACCGACATTTCTTTTTTCAGAATTGTCTTGTAGGCAGTTTCAATTTTCTCTTCAGATTCGAGCCCAAGCAAAGCCCTGGCGTGTCCCATTGATATTTTATTGTCACCAATCCCATCTTGCACTATTTCTGGTAATTTGATGAGCCTCAGGAAATTAGTCACAGAAGAACGGCTCTTGCCAACTTTGATAGCCACTTGCTCTTGGGTCAGACCGCACTCTTGGGTCAAACGTTTGAAACCCAGAGCAGTTTCGATAGCATTCAAATCATCTCTTTGAAGATTTTCGATAAGAGCGATTGTGAGCATTTGCTCATCGGTATCAATCTCCTTGAAATAAGCTGGAATTGTACTCAAGCCAAGATTCTTACTTGCTCTGAGTCTTCGTTCACCAGATATTAGCTCAACGCCTCTGGGAACTCTTCTGATGGTGATTGGCTGAATGATTCCATGTTCGGCAATCGAACTCATCAGCTCTTGGAGCGCCGTCTCATCGAATTGTTTTCTGGGCTGGTATGGATTGAGCAAAATTTCGTGAATATCCACTTCGCTAAATTTTTGATTCGTCCCACTAAAACGCAAATCACCACCGGCGGATTGCCCACCCTTATTATTTGTCACAAAGCTGGTGTCGATATCAGAAATCAAAGCACCTAAACCTTTTCCAAGTCCTGTTTTCATTTTTTTATTCATTGCTACCCTAACTCTCGCCCTCCCATTTATTTTGCTCGTAAACTTCTTTTGCGAGCGAAAGGTAATTTTTTGCTCCACGAGACAATATGTCGTAGAGAATGACAGGTTTCCCATGTGATGGTGATTCGCTAACCCTGACATTCCGAGAAATTATTGTCTTGAAGACCCTCTCGCCAAAATGCTGTCGAACTTCTGCCACTACTTGGTTGGAAAGCCTAAGCCGTCCGTCATACATGGTGAGCAACACTCCCTCTATATCTAGTTCTGGGTTTAGATGGGCACGGACAATCGATATAGTATTGAGCAACTGCCCTAAGCCTTCCAGCGCGTAATACTCGCATTGCACAGGAATCAGTACCGAATCAGATGCCGTAAGAGAGTTCAATGTCAGTAGCCCAAGAGATGGCGGGCAATCGATAATAATACACTGGTAGTCATTTCTTAGTTTATCTAAAGCATTTTTTAGGACTTTTTCTCTACTTTCAAAATTTACTAATTCAATTTCAGCACCTACCAAATTAATATGGGCGGGAAGCAAGTGCAAGTATTTCATTTCAGTTTCCACAATCACATCTTTTGGATCTTGCCCAGATATTAACACTTCATAAATCGACTTGTCTAGCTCTTTGGAGTTCACACCAACACCAGCCGAAGCATTTGCTTGTGGGTCCATATCAACAAGCAATACTTTTTCTTCGAGTGCGGCAAGGCAAGCAGCAAGATTTACAGCACTTGTAGTCTTCCCCACCCCACCTTTTTGATTTGCAACTGATATTATTTTAGCCATATATTACGCTTGAAAACTCAATTAATCTAACCTCGAGAACAAAGCTGAGTATCGATGATTTTCTCCAATCGACCCGCCTCCGAATCTGAAATTAAAGAAAAAATGCTCTCCCACAAAACATATTAGCACCGGACGAGTCATTTTGTGCAAAAGAAAACCTGTATTCTCTTTTTTTTTACAAAATAAAATACAGGCAAATAATCTTCTTTCAAAGAAATTAACTTTATTTTAGAACAGTCATCTTCACAGTAAAAAACTGAGTTGGTGTCTGGTAAATAATTATGTATGAACCATTTGCCATCTGAGCAGGGTCAATCACGGTCTGGTATTTGCCCCTGTCGAAATATTTGGAGACTAAGTCAGCCACTTTATTTCCTTGCAAATCCAAAAGCCAAATCTTGTGTTGCCCTGATTCCATTACCGTAAAGTCTATTGAAGTAGGACTCTTAATTGGGTTTCCAAGGTTTTCTGCAATCCCAGAAACTAAGTTACTGCTTGCATCAAAAAGCTGAATCACACGGCCGTCGTTGTCCACACTTAGATCAAGCAAAGTAAATACACCTTGCTTAATGCTTGAGGCAGGAATATCTACTTCCCCACCTTCTGTTGTAATATTTTCTAAATTCATTGTAGTTGTTGCCGCATCACCAAGTGTGGCTACAAAACTCAGCAGAATGTCATCCGGTGTTGCAATCGTCTGCTGCGACCCATCTTCTGGAGCTTTCAGGTCGAATTTGAATTTTATTTTCCTAACATAATAACCAAGGTTGTCGTCTTTATAAGCACCTTCGTCAAATTCTACTGTATTAGCAGTTGCAGAAAATAGCGAGGCATTATATGTGAAATAGCCTTCCAAACTTTTGTGAATATCTGGGTCGAGTTTCGAGAGCAATTCTTTTGGAAATTTAATTCTAATAGTAAAATCATCTCCTATCTTACCTTCTGTATCTTCGACTTCCAGCTCTGATGGAATTCTTTTCAAAGCGAATAATCCAGTAGCATCCGAAATATACACTTGCTCAGGATCTTTGTCAGATTTTAGGAATTCGAGAACAATATCTGTGTCATCAATTCTGTCAGCTCCACCATTTTTTGCAACGAAAGGAATTTTGCTTCCGCCCTTATCCAAATTCGCTATGATTTCAACTTCGCCACCTCCATTGCTAGTTGGTGACATGGGATAACTTGCTTGGTCTAGTGGGACGATTACATTGGAGTTAAAAGTGATTCTAGTTTCAATTTTAATGTCGTCATCTATACCCTCATAAGCCGTTCCTGGGTCAATGCCTATGTCTAGGTCGAATACTTTTCCAACTATTTCCTCACTATCTTCTATAGTGTATTGCCCACGAGCGAGATCGGCCAATAGATTGACAGTTATTTCATCATCGACACAGCCGTCATCTGATGTGATAAAAATTGTGAGTGCCTCGTTTGCAAATTGAGTGGAAAAGGTGTAATCAAGAACAAGATTAAATGTAGAATTAGCAAGAGCCGAACCAGCACTCGATGGATTAATATCAATCATAGTATATGCGGGACTTGTGGGATCGATTTCATAATCTAAGTCAGTAACTGGGTTGCCAAAATTATTTGTGAGTACAACTGTAGTAGTCGAGGGAACACCTTGGCTGGCTTGCAACACAGCCGTTCCGCTAATATCTGGTCTTGAGATATTGCCGGTAATTTGAACTACTTGAAATTCCCCGCACTGGTTTGTGAATGTAAGGGATTCTGAGAAGTTTGGTGTTTCAGTATCTGAGGGAATGTTGATAGTAAATGTTTGGTCACCTGTTGCGGGTGCAATAGTATTTCCGGCAGGGAATGTGATAAGGGAAGAATTTCCTGTCACAACAAAACCAGTCTCGTCATTATTGTTGATTGCAAGACCAACATCAATATCGAATGATTCACCCACGCATCTTAATCCAAAATCATTATCGCTAAGTGAAAATGAATGATCTTCAAGGTTTGCACTGACTTGGATTGCCTCATCATCAGAGTTCTTAGAATCACTATCGACGGTTAAAACTGCGTTGTAGCTACCGGGTGCATTTGGGCTGAAACTAAGATAAATTATTTTGCTGTCACCTGGTTCTATTTCAGTGAAACTTGTATTTACCACTTCAAAGACTGAACCAGACGCAGAAATACTATTAATGTTCATTTTTGCAAGACCCACATTTTCCACTTTAACTTGAATTAAGTTTGGAGCAGAAGCATCTTTTGGAGTGTCAGAAGAACATACAAAATTTTCAATATTTAATTGAGTGATTGTAATCTCAGGTTCGCCCGCTCCCTTTCCACTAATTGTCGCACAATACTCTTTTGTTTCACCACTCCCGTCAAACTCCACCGTAAAACATACCTTTGCCGAAGACTCAACCGGTGGCGAAGAGGCAATGAAGGTATAAGTAATTTTCTTTGTGTCTTGCCCCTTGTTTATAGCCAGCGGCAAGGTGGCTTCGTGTCCGAATGTTCCGCCAATTTCATCAGAAAATTTAATGTCTGTAATTTTTGCATTCTCACAGGAGTAATTCTTCACCGAACCCGCCGGCCGGACAGTGATTTTTTGGTCTACAATTCCATTTTTGTCAAAGCGAATATCTTCGGCATAAAAGAACTTGCCAATCGGTGAGAAATCGTCTTGGGAGCAAGCCGTCGATACGGCAGTAAAATCGACACTCACACCGCTTAGGCAAGCAGTTTGTTTCACCGATGGCTTGTATTCGATGATGATGTCCATGCTTGCATCTTTTGCCAAAGATTTGTTAATCATATTTGTTTTGACCGTAAAATCAGTATTTACTGAACCGTCATCGTTTAGGAATGTGGGCTTGTTAGAGAATTTAATGTCATTATTCTCAGCAGCCAGTGTAATTGTCTGAGTCACAGGATTATTTGAGCTTGCATCTCTAAAAGCTGGAGACGGCTCACTAAAAGTTAATTTAGGTAAATATTGCTCATCAACGGAATAAGAAAAAGGAGCCGAAGTGTATGTCTGGCTACCGATGGTTGCGGTTGCGTAAATTTCTCCACCCTCACAAGATGACTCCATTTCGAATGAGCATGGAGGAGTTGTCCTCAGCTTATCGCCCAAATCATCAATTATCTCTTCGAAGGTTGGAATTACTTCATCACTTGCAAGATCTGCATAAGATCTTCCACCAGAAGCACTAGCAACCCCAGACAGAACTTCATCCATAGGCTCGCCATAGGTCATAACATAAATTATTGGTGGCTTCTCAGCATTCCTCACCGCCGCGTCAATCTCAGCGACATGAATATCAGAAGGGATGGCTCTGTTGTGTTTGCCATCTGTTAGAATTATAATGATTGGTTGAAACCTAGCATTTTGCGAATACTCTATAGCTCCAATCCCATTAACCTTTTCATCTGCACTATTTATTCCCAGTAAAGCGGCATCAAAGTCAGTCATATTATTAAACGAGGCTGTGTCGGCGAAAGCTTTTAAATCATCTTTTAATTGCTGAGATCCAAAATCAGTTCTAAATTCGTAATCTATCCTAGATGCACCAGAAAATGACATAAGTGCAAATTCATTATTCTCGCTATTGAGCAAGAAGCTCTTCGTAACCAATTCTTGTAAAGCCTCATTGATTGCGTCCCATCGCCGGTTTGGCTTAGTTGCAAAACCTGCATTGTCTTTATGCAGGGACATGGAAGTAGATCTATCCATGTGAACAATCAATGAAAAGCGAGTAGACAGATTGGCACATTGCTGAGCAATTATTTCCCTAAGAGTCCCAGCATCATAGATTTTTAAATCATTGATAAAATCTCTGGAAACTTGTTCTTCTCCCGTATCATCGATAGCTGAGACTTCAACTTCCAATGTCGGGTAATTCTCTGAGTTTACATGGTTAATCTTAAGCTCTTGGCTATTTAACCAAGACGAGCCAAGAAGCACCGTCGCCATAAATACCGAAATATATAATAATGTTTTTTTCATTTTTTTAATCCTATATAATTTTTCTTTCACGCATTCTAACTATAATAACAAGTAAAGAGCAAAATAATTACATTTTTAATAAAAATAATTATTGTTCAACTGGAGTTTCCAAATGAATCTTCACAGTTCTGCTATAAAAACGACCTTCTGGCATTTTGTTATCATAGAGCAATTCAATCTCACCGAACCCTTTTGCAATACCTTTTTTCAATTTCAAATACGATGCAACAGCCTCGGCTCTTCGTTGTGAGAGTCTGAGGTTGTAATCGTCATTTCCCATGCGGTCGGAGTGACCATGTATCTTAATTTTCGAGTCTTTACGAACCCTGTCTCTGGCCATAGTTGCAATTTGCTTGTTTTGTGTGGAGAGTGTGGATTTGTTATAACCAAAACCAATAATTGAGAACTCATCAATTTCCATATCATCGAGTTCTTCAAATATTTTTGTTTCGATTGTTATTTGTTTTACGTCCATTACCTGAGTGCCTGACTCCCAAGTTTTATTGTCATTATCCACTACGACTAATTTGTACTCGAGTGGCTGGTCAAGTTTTGGCATAAAGTCCAATTCGTCTTCGGTCTCTAGTTTCCATTCGATTACTTCTGGAATATCGCCCTTTCCTCTCCAAACTCTGAGCGAACGACCATTTTGAGAGGTGATTAGCTGCCAAGACTCTACGCCCATTGGGGTGTTTATCTTTGGTTTGAATCTTAGGTGAGGAGGATTTGATCTTCTTTCGATATCTTGTATATTCATTGGTTCAAAAATAAGCTCGTTAGATGGGATAATTTCTACCCTTCTATTTTCTTCAATCCCATCTGGGGAGTTCGGGTTCGAAGGTATTTTTGGAAGATTGCGAGACTCGACACTTATTCTATCTGGGTCGATACTCCATTGGCTTATCAGATAATTACGCACGGTCTGTGCCCTTGATTTTGAGAGTGTGCGATTGTTTTTTTCATTTCCTTGATTTGAATTACAGCCAACCAGCTCAACGCTTGTATTTGGATAAACCTGCATACGTTTTCCAACAATGTTCAAGACTTGGTAGTAGACATCCATAGTTTTTACATCAAGAAATCTCTTGAAGCTAAAACTTGCTTTTTCTTCGTCTGAGAGTCTAGTATATCTGTTTGGCAAATCTTTTGAGTCTTCATCAAAAAATACATAAGAAAGAACTGGGTGAATTCTGTTTCTTAGGAATTCCTCAACCACAATGGTGGAAACATCGGACTCACTGCCATCTTTTTCGACTGCAAAGGCGGCAATGGTTGCATCCAGAGTCGGCTCAACAGGTGGCGGTGGTGGTGGCGGAAGTGGTGGTGGCGGTGGCGGTGGTGGAATTCTCTTTGGCTTTGGAGGTGGTGGTGGCGGGATGAGTTCCCTTGGGCTGTAACGCAGACCAATCCCCCCCGACAGCTGACTAAGTATCCAAGCATTTTCTGGAGTCAAGGAAAGCAAGCCAAGAGTAAATCTCAGCTCAGGAACCAAGAACAAAGTATTGTTTTCATTGAGTGGCATATCATAGCTTGACTGAAGAACAAGCCCTAAATCAATTTTTGTAATCTCCTTAATCTCGGCCAAATCACCTTCCCCTCTAACTAGTATCCTAGCCGTTTCATTATTTTCTGGGTCGGATAGCAGGCCATAGTCGGGCGAGAGAATTTCTTCGTATTGGTAGTAATCACCAGAAATCGTGTAAGCAAGCCTAATGCCCGCTCCGATGCGAAATTGGTCACTTGCTTTGTACTGTAGTATAGGCTCAATTCCTGCTGTGAAAATACCCGTTTCCAGATTATACTGAATTTGCCCATCTACTCCTTTTCCATTCTCATCAATAATCCTAGCATCGAGTTGCGGGCTAAATTTTACATCATCGACAACACTAAGGTTTGCACCCTTTGAGGCATAAACTCCTCTAATACTTATATCTAGGTTGTCTTGGATGGGAAATGAATAGAAGAGTCCAAAATTATAGCCAAAGCCTATGGAGTTGTCGAATATAACTCGGCTATTCTCGATTCCAGGAATTCCACTAATGTTCAAGAAGTGGATATTAATCCCTGCCCCACCAAAGACTCCCATTGACGGACGGGGTGAGTATGATTCGTCGGCAAATTTATTATTCTCTGGGCTTTGTTGAGCGTGCAAGCTCAAAATGGAAAAGGCAACAATTAGGCAAAGTAATTTCATATTAGTATTTTTTTATAATGCTTATACAGACACACATTGACGCAATATATAAAAAATTTTGTTAAAAAATCTTCTGAGTATTTTTTTATTGTCAAATAAAGTATAATTTGTAAACAGGAAATAATGTATTAACAACAACATAGTTAAAATATGAAGCAATCGGTCAAAGTGATTCTATTTTTTATTTTTGGGTTCACAAGCTACAGTTCTTTAAGTGCTCAAGAGGGTTCGGAGAATCCTTGCTACTTTGATGAGTACACCAACAATAGCAGTATTTATGAGGCAGAATCCATTATCCAAAAAGGAGTTGAAGCACTCAAAATTAATTCTTTAAACGCCGCACAATCAAATAAGTTTGAGGGCAATGTAAAAACTATTCCCGTTGTGGTGCATGTTCTACACCTTGGTGGTCCCGAGAACATTTCCTTGGAACAGATAGAAAGTCAAATTAGGATTATGAACGAAGATTTCAGGAAAATATCTGGAACTAATGGTGATGGTTCGGGAGTGGATACAGAGCTAGAGTTCTGTCTTGCCAAGATAGACCCTTACGGGAATTGCACCGATGGAGTTGTGCCAATCCACACACCACTGACCAATCATCAGACATTTCAAAGGGCGAAGCTCAAGGAGTTAAGCTTTTGGGATAACACAAAATACATGAACATTTATTTGGTAAAGTCAATCGGTGGTAATGTTTTGGGCTATTCATCATTTCCGGGTGGTCCGCCTGATGAGGATGGGATGGTGATGCGTAGCAATGTCTTTGGAAATATTGGAATAGCATTTCCCGTATCGGGACGAACTGCAGTCCATGAGATTGGTCACTGGCTTGGACTCTACCATACCTTTAATGGCGGATGCGGAGATGACGTGTGTACCAGTGGTGATTATGTCTGCGACACACCTCCGCAAGCCTCGCCTAATTACTCTTGCGTCACACTGAACAGTTGCTCCAATGACGACCCTGACACTGACGACCTAGAAGAAAATTATATGAACTATACTCCTGGAACGTGCAGAAATATGTTCACCGAAGGTCAAAAACTTAGAATACAGTCCACACTAGAAAATATTAGAACAAACATCTGGAGTGAGTCTAATTTAATCGAAACGGGATGCAATGCAGATTACACGCCACCAGAGATTTGCGACGTAGTTGCGGGCTTTGTAACACTAACAAAAGAGATTTGCATAGGCGGTGTGGTAGATTTCATGGACATCTCACAAAACAAGGCTATCTCTTGGCAATGGACGTTCGGGGGCGGGACTCCTT
>JAJRPT010000134.1 GCA_024280675.1 Bacteroidota bacterium | reverse complement strand
GTGGTGCGATTGTCGAAGGTGCAATTTGTGTTATTGACAGGGAATCGGGTGGCAAGGAAAAACTTGCCAAAGAAGGAATTGAACTCATTGCCCTTTTCACAATGACTGAGCTAAAAGAAAGTGTAAGAGCATAAGAGATTGGCACTGCAACTTGCCACTTAATGTTTTCAATATATATAATATGGAATTATTATTCACATGAGAAAACCCGTCAATTTAAATGTATTACTCATCCTTTGTTGCATTAGCTCTTTTCTTCTAAGTTGCCAAGAAGAGAAAAGCCCAAGCAAAGGCGAGGGTATTGAAGACTATAGAGTTAGCCCACGACCAACAAGTGGCATCAGCGAATTCTCCTCTGATTTTGACTCTGCTGTAAATCTTGCTGATTTATTTCCCGACGACCATAGCGGGTGGACAAATCTGCAACTGGTCGATTCAAACGGGGCAACAGACACGATAATAGAAGGCAACAAAGTATATATTGGTGACAACAGTGTCGAACTGCAAAGCGACACCGCTCGTTCTGGTTGCTGTGCCATACGTCTGGTTGCCGCACCTTCTGGCAATACGGTATCAAAGGCTGCCATGCAGAAGGGCGGTTTCTTCTTTGAATCAGGTGATGATTTATGGGTATCGGCATGGTTCTTTATTGAGGGATACGAAAATTACCAATCCATATTTTTGCTCGATATTGAAACTACTGAATTCGAGGGTAGCCCTGGAAGAAGAATAATGATGAGTGGTGGCGACAATGTGATTAAGCTAGAGTCAAAGGGCAATATTTCTGGTTCAGAATACGGACAAGTTAAGGAGAACAGCATTCCATTTCCTAAAAATCAATGGGTACAAATTCTAGTACATCTGCAATTATCGGCCGCTCAGGATGGACTAACAGAAATTTGGCAGGATGGAGTTAAAATCATCAGCCATGCAGGTCAGAACCTAACAACAGAAAGAACTGTTTATGACAGGCTTCAGTTTGGTCTGACCGCAAACGGCTCCACAAGTGATAAAGTCATCTATATTGACGATGTGCTTGTCTCGAAGCAGTCTTTACTAACTAATGAAGGGGGTGGCTAAGGACACAGACTAATTCAGGGCAAGGCTAGTTGGCAGGCAATTTAACTAGCCTTTAAATTCTCATCAAGGGCATCTCGTTTGAATTCACCTCTTTTTTGATTTTCAGAATACTCGCCAATAGGCAATACATAGATTTCGACTGCTCTTCCTTCGAGCTCTTCTGGGATGGCGAGTACTATTTGCCCGCCATCTACAACTTCAATTTTCCTGTACATTTCTTTAATTCCTTATTTTTTTAGTGATTTAACGTTTCGCTGCTTTTAATCTTGAAGATAGATTGGGCATTGAAAGTTTATATTTTATAGCCAAAAATCTGAATACTACAATAAAGATAATTGCCACAAATGTAGATACGTAATCTGGGCAATTTAGTTCCACAAGACCAAGGTAAAGGTATCCGCCCACAAGACATGGCACGGCGTAAAACTCCTTTCGGAAAATTAATGGCACTTCGTTGCAAAGTATATCTCTTATAATTCCTCCCAGAATGGCAGAAATCACGCCAAAGAACACCGTGTTAAACTCAGGAACACCAGCCTCTATCGCTTTTTGGGTTCCGATGATTGTCATAACAGAAATACCCAAGGTATCAAACCAGAAAAATGTTCTTCTGAATCTGGAGATACGGCGAGTGAAAAGAAAACTTACCAGCAGTCCAGACAGTATTGCAAGGCTGATATAGGGCTTTTCAATCCAAGAAACTGGGAATGTCCCAAGCATGACATCACGTACCGTTCCGCCACCCAAAGAGGTGACAAAGGCAATGAATGCAATGCCAAAAAGATCGAACTTGCGTTTGATAGCAGGGATTGTTGCACTTAGAGAAAGCACAAACAATGCAAAAAATGTAAACATCTCGAGGAGTAGCACGGCT
Organism: Bacteroidota bacterium; assembly: GCA_024280675.1. Classification (GTDB taxonomy): domain Bacteria; phylum Bacteroidota; class Ignavibacteria; order Kapaibacteriales; family UBA2268; genus JAJRPT01. The sequence continues at coordinate 5,279 of JAJRPT010000134.1, read as the reverse complement.
TGTCTCACAAGGTTTATTTTCTGAAAAGTATTAAATTGGGTCGTTTTGGAAAATAACTAGTTACACTTTTGATTTAGTGAACCAGCTGGACTCCCCTCTTTTTTGTGGGGGTGTTGGTTTTAATGATGGCGACGCATACGCCTACTTTGGGCGTGAGAAGGGGTAAGGCACGAATATGCCAAAAGATTAGTAAATGTTGTCTGCAGAAATCCTGTCTGTTCTTTTGATAGCTCTAGCATGGCACAGAGCTCCTTCTTTATTATAATTGTTCAATAATATTAGCACAAAATTAGAATATATATTTTCCATTGCCAAATATATTGCTAATCAAGATTGCAAAGCTCTAATACAAATATTAAAATAAGTGAAAAGAAAAGTGCTTTTGGAAAGATAATGTGAAATAATGCTGACAATTTTTTAATATTGCAAAATTAATGTTCAGGATTTGTTGCCATTTTATATAAAACATCTGGGCAAAATTCAACTTCATTTGGCCATGATAATGTTCCATAACTATCTAGCCTAACTTGTTTAAAATAATTACTATTGAGCAATGGTTCGAACAAGACTGGAGAAGTTTTAGCCAGTTGGGATATGTATTCTTTTAGGCTAATATTTTTTATTTCATCTGTGTTAAACAAAACAATTACTGAAAAGTCCTCATTAATTCGTTTTATTTTTTTTATGTAATGTATCATTTTAGTGGTTCTATTTTATTCCATGACGGATTAGCTGATGTTAAATTATTGAAATTTTCCATCAATTCTTTTGCATGAATTATTGCCCATGCTTCAATAAGTTTCCTTTGTTTATTGGGCATACCTCCTTCTAGCAATTCTTGAGTCTTAATAGCAAGTGTTTGAATCCAGATTCTGGACTGGGCTAAAGTGACTTCTTCTCACTTTATATTGAATTGAGTATAAAGATAATGTGAAATAATGCTGACAATTTTTTAATATTGCAAGTTGTATTAAAACAAAACTAAAAAACAATTTAAAAAAGAATGTCTAAAAACTTACTTATAGTCGAGTCCCCTGCAAAAGCAAAAACCATTGAAAAGTACCTAGGTAAAGACTTTACGGTCAAATCTTCGATTGGCCACATCAGAGATTTGCCCAAAAGCGGAATGGCCATCGACATTGAAAATGGCTTTGTTCCCGACTATGAAGTCACCGATGGGAAAAAGAAAACAGTGGCCGAGCTTAAAAAATTAGCCAAGAAAGCAAAAACCGTATGGCTGGCAACTGACGAGGACAGAGAAGGGGAGGCAATTGCTTGGCATCTGTATGAGGCACTAGAACTGAAAAACAAAGATACCAAACGAATTGTATTCCATGAAATTACAAAGACGGCAATTCAAAAGGCAGTAAAATACCCACGTGAGATTGACAATAATCTTGTCGATGCTCAACAAGCACGCCGTGTGCTAGACCGTTTGGTGGGCTATGAACTCTCGCCCGTGCTGTGGAAAAAAGTACAACGTGGACTCTCGGCCGGGCGTGTGCAATCAGTTGCAGCAAGACTCGTAGTCGAGCGAGAAAGAGAAATCGAAGCCTTCAAACCAGCCAAATCTTTTAAAGTAACGGCTAATCTTTTAAATATTGACAATAAAAAATTCAAAGCAAATCTACCCAGAAATCTAAAAGATGAACAAGATGTAAAAGATTTCTTTGAAATTGTTAGCCAATCAGATCTCTTCGTCGAAGATGTTCAGAAAAGACCAGTAATAAGAAAACCAGAAGCACCATTCACAACCTCGACACTTCAACAAGAAGCCTCTCGTCGCCTAGGCTATTCGGTTAAACAAACAATGATGCTTGCCCAAAGACTCTACGAAAATGGACACATCACCTACATGAGAACAGATTCTGTGAACCTTTCTGATTTTGCAATGGGAGAGGCTGCAAAAGAAATCAGATCCTCCTATGGTGAGAATTATTTGAAAACTAGGAAATATACAACAAAATCATCTTCGGCACAAGAAGCACACGAGGCAATTCGCCCAAGTGACATTTCCAAAAGTGAAGTCAATACAAAAGATGGGCAACAGGACAGAATCTATAAATTAATCTGGCAACGTACAATCGCCTCGCAAATGTCAGACGCTGAGCTGGAGCGAACCACTGCCAAGATTGGAATCACAAAATCAGATAAATATCTCAGAGCAAGTGGTGAGGTGATTATTTTTGACGGCTTCTTAAAAGTTTACATTAATATTAACGAAGAGGATGAAGACTCCTCAAACGATGGTCTTTTGCCAGAACTCAGAAAAGGAGACAGTGTAGATTATGAAAAATTGCTTGGCAAACTCTCCTACACCAAAGCACCAGCACGCTATAACGAAGCCTCCCTTGTTCGTAAATTAGAAGAACTTGGGATAGGGCGACCATCCACTTACGCACCTACCATCTCCACCATACAAGACAGAAATTATGTGGTGAAAGAATCTCGTGAAGCAAAAATTAGAAAGATTACACTCGTCGAGCTGACCACTAATAATATTACAAGTAAAAAAGTAGATGAAAGATACGGAGCAGAAAAAAACAAATTATTCCCAACCGATATTGGTCTTGTGGTTAATGATTTTTTGGTAAAGTATTTTGCTGGTGTGGTTGATTATAATTTCACCGCTAGAGTCGAAAAACAATTCGATGAAATTGCTCGTGGTGACAAAGTCTGGAATGAGGTGATAGGTGATTTTTATAAACCATTCCACAAAACTGTCGAAGCCTCAGAAGATATTAAAAGATCGGATGCGGTTGCAGCACGAAAACTCGGAACAGACCCAAAGACTAAAAAGAATGTGTACTCAAGGCTTGGCCCCTTTGGTCCTATGGTGCAACTTGGCGAAACTCCTCAGACCGATGATGATCCGAAGCCAAAATATGCTTCACTTCCAAAAAATATAAGACTGGAAACTGTAACAATGGACGAGGCGATGAAGCTTTTCGATTTGCCGAGGGTTCTCGGTCAGACCGAAGATGGCAAAGATGTTAAAACTAATATGGGACGTTTCGGTCCTTATGTCCAGCTAGAAAAAACATACGTCTCAATTTCTCAAGATGAGATTTATTCGCTCACTTTGGAGGAAGGATTGCAGAAAATTGCCGACAAAAAAGAAGCCGATGCTAAGAAAATAATTCACGATTATTCCTCAGATGGAATTCAAGTGCTAAATGGTCGCTATGGTCCGTTTATCAAATTTGGAAAGAAAAATGTAAAAATTCCAAAAGATCAAGAGCCAAAAGATTTGACAGTTCAGATGTGCAAAGAGCTAATCAAGAATGCACCCGAGAAAAAAGGTAGAAGAACCCCCGTAAAGAAAGCTACGCCCAAAAAGAAAAGCTGATCTAGTAAAAAAGATAAATTAATAATGTCAAATGGAAGTAAAATACAAGAATTTAAGCAAAGAGCTTACAAGAAAATCTCTTCCAATAAAAAAGCTCTGCACGATTATTTCATAGTTTCAAAATATGAAGCAGGGATTATGCTGGCGGGAACAGAAGTGAAGTCCCTCCGCATGGGCAAATGCAACCTTCAGGATTCCTATTGCTTCTATCCTTCTAAAGACAGCGATGATTTAATGGTCGATGGCATTCACATCTCACCATTTGAGCAAGGAAACCGCTATAATCACGAAGCAAAACGTCCCCGAAAACTTCTGCTGAACAAAAGAGAACTGGTTCGGCTCCGAAACGCAGTAAATGAAAAAGGAATGACCATCGTTCCTATAGAAATTTATTTTTCGGGGCATCTTGCCAAACTCGAAATTGCACTGGTCAAACCCAAAAAGAAATACGATAAGCGTGAGGTAGAAAAGAAAAAGTCTTCACAAAAAGAAATCAAACGTGCACTCAGCGGACGCTATTAATCCCAACTATAGGCGCACGGCGGGTATGCCGAAGAATTGTTCATCTTTCATCGCTCCACGCGCCGTTATTGTGCTACAGGAATGACCATTTTAAAGCCCGCAATACGGGCTAGTTTGAGATGATTTTAAATTCTACACGTCTGTTTTTTGCTCTGCCTTCTTTTGTTTTATTGTCTGCTATTGGGTTTGATTCGCCATAGCCTTTATATCTTAGATTATTTTCATCAGCACCTTGTCCCTCAAGATAATCCACGACAGCTTTTGCTCTTCCTTGGGACAGGATTTGATTATTTTTATTATTTCCTACATCATCGGTATGACCTGCAATCTCAATTATTAGATCTGGATTGTCAGCCATCATTTTTACCACCCGCTCTAGCTCGGCAAACGACTCTTCCAAAAGATCAGTCTTGCCAGTCTCAAAGAAAATATTTTTAAGCAGTATAGTTTGCCCTACTTCTAATTTCTTTAATACTATATCTCTTTTAATTTCTTGATAAGTTTTGAGAAGGCTTGCGTCAATATTTTCTGTGATTGAATAATATCCTTTTGATTCTGCACTGAAGCTATAGTTTGTACCCCTTGGGAGAATTATTTTGTAATATCCAGTTTGAGGATTCGAGGAAGCCGTCCCGACGGTTTTGCCAGTCTTTAGGTCTTGGTAGTTAATCGTTGCTTTGATTACTTTGTTTGAACCAGACTCAAGCACTTTGCCGTAGACCAATACAACTGGGTCTGGGCTGGTGGCGTCTGTTAGAGAAATTTTTACAATATCACCTTTGCCATAAGAGTCGATATAGGATGTCATGTAGGCATAATCTCCACTTGCGGCAATGGTGAAATAAGATTCCCAAGCGGGGGTATTGATTTTATTTCCGAGATTCTTGGGCTCTGACCATTTCAGCCAGGAGCCACCGAGTCGTCGAGATTTCCAAATGTCCTTGCCGCCAAATCCACCAGTCCTGTCCGATGAAAAATAAAGTGTTCTGCCGTCTGAAGCTAAAAATGGTGATGTCTCATCAAGGGAAGAGCTAAGGCTTTGTAGTATCTGAGGCTCACCCCAATTACCATCCTCACCCCGTACAGATATGAACAAATCTCTGTCTTCTCTATCCTCATCTGGTTGTATCGATAGAAAAAGATATTTCTTGCTATTGGATATACATAAATCTACAAATGAGCTATTGTTTTCAAAATTATCAATTTCTATAGCTTTTGGTCGAGACCACCCTCTGGCTGTCTTTACAATCTTTGACATCCCTCTTCTTAGATAATCGCCATCAGAATCGAAAATGCCACTAATGACAAGCTCGCCCCCGTCGGTTGATACAGAGATTAATGCGTCGTAGCTGGATGAATTAATCGGCTTTGGTGCGTGGATTGGTTTGCCCCAAGCACCATCCTCTTG
>JAJRPT010000133.1 GCA_024280675.1 Bacteroidota bacterium | reverse complement strand
TAATCCGAATACAAATAAAGTAGAAGCAGTTCCACGTCATGCTGAAGTTTCTGAAATGCTTGCAAGAAAAATTATCAAAAACTTAACAAAATAAAATCTATCTAATAAAAAGTTATTCAAGCCCTGACTAAAAAATTAGTTGGGTTTTTTTTATGAAACAGTTTTCAAAAAAACAATAAAAGTCATCTCTGATTAAAGAGACGACTTTGTATTGGAGATTGCTCAACTGAGCCACTTACCAGACTCGAACTGATGACCTGCTGATTACAAATCAGCTGCTCTACCAACTGAGCTAAAGTGGCAACTATTTTTTGCAGTCGCAAAAGATATATGAATCTTGCAAAAAATAAGATTTCAAATATAGAAGATAATTTATTATATTCCAAGAAATTAAATGACAGATGTTTTTTTATTGATTTAATTGTAACGTTTGTGCTTTATAAGTGTCTTATTAAAAGTGAATAATAATTAACCGATAGGATTAGTGATGAAACTTGTGAAAATGCTCTTAGTGTTCGTGTGCCTTGTTCTTGTGTGTACTTATCAATCCATTTCAGCTAGTTCCAAAGATGATGTTGTGGCGGGAAAGATTATTGTAAAGCTAAAAGATGGGGTTGATATTAATGCTTTTGTTGGAAGCATCCCACTTTTGCAAAATACTGTGACAAAAAAGATGCTAACTAGCAAATTGATTGAAAAAGCTAGCCAAGTATTCAAAAATAAAAAAAGAAACTCACTTCAATCAAATGCTGAGTTTAATCAAAAAGCAAAAAAGATTGCTAGTCTTTCCAGAATTTATGAGATTGAAATTCCTTTGGCATTCGACCCAGTTCTAATTGCTGGCAAAATCAATAAGAATGAAAATGTTGAATATGCCGAACCGCAACACAAACAATATTTGTTTGGTGTGCCAAATGACCCGCTCATTCCAAACCAGTATTATCTTTACAAGGTAGAAGCATTTGAGGCTTGGGATTATATCACAGGCACTGGGGAAGTTGTTATTGCGATTGTAGATACCGGCGTTGATTATGACCATGAGGACTTAGCCGATGGTCTTTATATCAATATGGGGGAATATGGTGGTGGAAAAGATAATAATGGCATCGATGACGACGGCAATGGATACGTTGATGATTGGAGGGGATGGGATTTTGGATCTGATGACACTGAGTCTGGTTTTGACAATGACCCAATGCCGGGCAATAATCACGGGACTCACGTGGCGGGGATTAGTGCCGCAACTCAAGACAACAACATCGGAATTGCTGGTGTGGCAAAAGGTATAAAATATATGCCTGTGAAAATTGCTAGTGATAACCGGTTTGACAGGAGCATGAACCAATATTCATACGAAGGGATTTTGTACGCTGCTGTTCTTGGTGCTGATATAATTAACTGCTCTTGGGGTGGTGGAGGAAAATCACTTTCTGGAGAAGAAATAGTGGATGCGGCTACCGAACTTGGTTCTTTGGTAATGGCGGCCACTGGCAATGATGATTCGGACAGAAATTTCTATCCAGCGGGATACAAGAACGTTCTTTCTGTGTCTTCGACAGACATCTATGGCAATAAGAGTGGCACTTCAAATTACAATGAATATGTAGATGTTTCGGCACCTGGCAATGGTATTGTCTCGACCATACCGAATAATAAATACGCAAATTTCAGTGGTACATCAATGGCATCTCCCGTTGCGGCCGGTGTGGCTGCGATGATAAAGTTGAACAATCCAGATTATACACCATTTGAAATAAAGCAACATCTAATGGCTTCCAGCGACTACATTGATGGAAATTTTCCAACATGGACAAGAGGGAAAATGGGCAAAGGAAGAGTAAATGCTCTTCGTGCTCTTTCTGACCAATCAATAATTGCCCTTGGGGTTACAAACATCAGGTATTCAGATACTGATGGAGATAATATTTTTTCACCAGGGGACGAGATTAATTTTATTTGTGATATTGAAAACTATCTTGGAGATGTTAAAGATCTAAACTTAACGGCTGAAGACATTGGTTATGCCAGTGTTGATCTTTCGCACGTCGATATTGACTTGGGTGACTTTTCTAAAAATGACAAAAAAGAAGTCAGCTTCAGTTTCATTCTTCCTGAGAATACTAATTTTGATGAAATTGTTAAAATTCAATTTTATTTCATGGACAATGATGACTATTCCAGTGGCGAGTTGGTGACAATGGTAGTAAATCAGTCTTATAAAGATATTGATTCGGATGCTATAAAAGTTACGATTAACTCTGCCGGTCATATTGGGTTTAATGATTTTCCAGAGAATGAACAAGGCCTAGGCTTTAGATACCAAGACAGTGATAATCTTCTCTATGAGGCTGCTCTAATGATTGTCGCAAATGGACGCTTGTCCAATGTTGCAAGAAATGAAGACGGGCAAGATAGCGACTTTATCGTCAGTAAATTAATAACTATAGAAGAAAATGACACTGAAATTATTACCAAAGCCAGTTATTCGGATGAGAATACATTTGGTCGTGTGGGCTGCGACATTGTCCAAAGAACAATTCATCCCAAGCTTGCAGGATACAAAAATATAATGTACATAAGCTATGAGGTGACCAACACCAGAAGCACTGCTCTTGAGGACTTTTATCTGGGAATTTATTTTGATTGGGATATTGGAGAAAATGGAAGTGACAACCTCTGTTGGTATGACCAGCAGAACGAATATGGTAAGATTATGAGAGAAAATCAACAAGACCTTCCATGGATTGGAGTCAGTGGAATAAAAACTGTAGGCTTTGAGGTTTTTGCACTTGATAATGGAGGAGAGACCTCTGACAACCCTGGAGTTTACCCACCTGATGGTTTTAGGGCTCAGGAGAAAAAGGACATATTGACTGGAGCGGTCAAAAGAGATAGGTCTTCGGTAACGGACGCTTCAATGATTCCAAAGGCTGGACCTTATAGAATAGAACCCGGCGAAAGAAAGAAAATTATATTTGCAATTTTTGCAGCACACGGCGAAGCAGCACTCGACGCAACCAAGAACGCTGCCACCGAATATGGAGTTGATGCTTGGTTTACTTCGCTAGTGGCTAATTCCCTTGAGCAGAGCTTGCTCTACCCCAACCCTGCTCGTGATGAGATTCATTTAAATCAAGAAAATATTAATTCCGCTGATAAAATTTATATTTTTGACGCAGGTGCTAATCTTGTCAAAACAATTCCACCCCATTTGATTAGTGGAAGGATTGACATTAGTGAATTTCAATCTGGTGTGTACTTTTTGAAATCTGGGAAAAATGTACAGAAGTTTATAGTTGAAAAATAATATTTTTATAAACTTATTTTTTGTGGCATATTTATTATTTTTGGATTAGTCTAAGATTAACCAAGAGGATAATAAATATGCTATTTTTAATTATAATTTTTGCTTTTGGTCTAAGCGATGAAAAGAAAGCCTCACCTCAAGTCGTCTTTCCTGCTCAAAATATCACAAAACTTAAAATCGTTTCGAATGTCGAGAAGTTTGAGGACTGGTCTTCCATTGATACGATTGGCGTGACTTATTCTGAGACAGATATTAAAATTAAGCCTGATTTTATAAATCTTGGGCAAGGTCCAAACAGCAAATTCTCTGAACTTTCTCCAATAATTCAAGCCGATGGCAAAAGAATTTGGTTTAT
>JAJRPT010000132.1 GCA_024280675.1 Bacteroidota bacterium | reverse complement strand
GCGAGAAATTAAAACCGCATTCTGCAATCCTCCAGTCCCAATAAAAGAGCCATACATTACATAGCCATTCCCTTCTCCGTCGAATGAAACGGAGGGGTCGTTGCCATTTGACCAGCCATTTTTGTAAAGCCCAAGTGCTTTGTTTGTCCAAGATTTCCCTCCATCCTTAGAAACATAAACCCAGCCACCCGAAGTATTTGTCCCGGGAGCGGACCGGTAATCGACCGCGCTGGCAATTAAATTCAATGGATTTTTAGGATTGACTGCAATAGAGGATTCATTTTGAACTATAGTATTGGATTCATCAATTGTATTTGCATTCAGGAATTTTGACGAAAAAGGAGTTAGCTCTTCGGTCAAATAAGAGGGCAGAAAATCTTCGCTCTGCAAGAAGCTTTTATTTTTTAGCACCCACTTCTTGTAGTCCTTAAAGTCTCCTCTTTCTTGGGAGGCAGCAGGCATAATTGAAATCGTTATAAGTGCGATAATAATAGCAATATTCTTTTTCACTGGAAAACCTATTATGTTAGTGATTTTACAACAGACAAATATAATCTAATTTTGTTACATGAGGTCTACAATTTAGTGCTAATCTTTTTCCACGCAGAAATCAAATCAGACGAAGTGACAGATTTCAAAGAATTTTCCCTATGGTCGGATTGTGTTCGGATTATTTGCTTAGTGTCTGAAAGTGGCTCGAATTTTTTGAAATTATCTTCCCAAGAAGAAAATGCCGTAATTATTGGGCGATTAAAAGCCGATGCAATATGGACAAGAGCCGTATCGGGTGTGATGACGAGACCGCACAAAGAGACCGAGGCGACTACATCGGAAAGATTGCTTGAGCGAATATCAATTAAATCAGGATGCTCACTCATTAACTTATTTGCAAATGCCACATCGCCGGGAGAATATGAAATATAAAAATCCCAACCAGGAGCATCTACTCCCGAAAGAAAACCCGTCCAAGCGTCATGGGAAAACATGCGGGATGGTTTCCCGGCCGAGATATTGATTAGTGCTTTTTTCTTTTCGCCACCCATTATTTCTTGGGCGTGATTCTTTGATTGGTCAGCGACAAAAAGCTGAGGTATTGGCGACTCATCGCTTGCATTTATGCCAAGATGCTCCAAGGATTCTAGGCACATTGTTGCGAAATGCTTACCAGAAGTATCCACAAGTCCGCCGAGATTAAAAGGACTAGACTTGTCTTTTACAAAACCAATTTTATCCTTTGCCCTGACAATTCTAGCAAATGTGGCACTCTCTGTCGAATAGTGTGGTTTTGGGTCAATGAGACAATCATAGTTTCTTGCCCTAAGAGAAAATATTAACTTTATCACACTCAAAGGTTTTTTCTTGTAGATAAATTTCTTGCCAATGTGAGGGTTGTCTTGCAATACCAAGAAATTCTTTTCGCTACAGATTACATCTATTTGAGATTGCGGATATTTTTTCTTTATGGCCGAAAACATTGGCGTTGCTAGAACCATATCGCCGATTGTTCCCAATATTGTAATTATTATATTCAACTATTTTTCTTTCTGGTGATAAGTATTTTCCTCAAAGTTAATAAATTCATTGTTATTGCAATATTTTTATATATCTTTGGAGCATCAGGGCTTGCAAGTAGAACTTTTCATTGCTGGTCTCTATCTTACTATTTAATAGTTCATTGTGTCTTCTGGCATTTTTACAATCATATATAATTTTCAATACAGAAAGAGATGACTCAAAGGTCTGACCCTTAATGCCTTATCTAGTAGGCTTACTAGTCTTGCATAATTTAAATTTCAACCCACAACATATCAGCTAATTACTAAGTAATATTTGTAAATAAATAACTAATCATATCTTTTAAGGTGTCCAAAAAAATGGCAGAACATAAAACTAATCAAAAACAATCCAACCGGCCAAGACAAGGTCCGGGTGGCAACCGGCCAAAACAAGGCTCAGGCGGCAACCGGCAACACACCAACAGACCTAAAAACCCAAACACAGCACATCACAGCTTCAAGCCACCTTCGTTTCATATTCTACCTGGAGATGAAATAGAAAAAGAAGAAGAAGTAAAGGTCATTGACATTGCCGACTTCCAAACAAAGAAATTAGTAGAGCTTCAGAAAATTGCAAAAGAACTAAAGCTTGAGCGAGTTACTGGAGTCAGAAAACAAGATTTAATAATCAGTATTGTAGATTCACTCAGCCAGAAAAATGAAGAAGAAAAAGAAGAATCTAATGTACTTCGTTCGGGCGGTGTGCTCGAAGTTCTCCCCGACGGATACGGCTTTTTGCGATCGCCAACATATAATTATTTATCTTCACCGGACGACATTTATGTTTCACCATCACAAATCAAAAGATTCCACCTCCGAACAGGAGACACATTGCGTGGGGAGATTCGTCCACCAAAAGAAGGCGAGAGATTTTACGCATTGCTAAAAGTAGGCGATGTCAATTATCACACCCCAGAAGAAGCCCGTGACCGCACACTTTTCGACAGCCTCACTCCTTTATTCCCAGATGAAAGATTGAAACTAGAAACCGCACCCGCTGGATATGCAATGAGAATAGTAGATTTACTGAGTCCAATTGGAAAAGGACAACGTGGACTCATCGTCTCACCTCCTAGATCTGGAAAAACTGTTATACTAAAGAATCTTGCAAATTCAATTTCTATTAATCATCCAGATTGCAAATTAATTGTCCTTTTAATTGACGAAAGACCAGAAGAAGTTACCGACATGCAGCGTTCGGTCAAAGGCGAAGTAGTCGCATCAACATTTGACGAACCACCAGAACGCCACGTCCAAGTTGCCGAGATGGCACTCGAAAAAGCAAAACGACTTGTCGAATCCAAACAAGACGTGATTATTTTACTTGACTCAATCACCCGACTTGCACGTGCTCACAACACTGTCATTCCTCACTCTGGGAAGATTCTTTCCGGTGGAGTCGATGCCAACGCCATGTACAAACCGAAGCGTTTTTTCGGAGCTGCCCGCAATGTCGAAGAGGGCGGATCTCTCACCATCATTGCCACAGCACTGGTCGAAACCGGCTCACGAATGGACGAGGTAATTTTCGAGGAATTCAAAGGAACTGGAAACATGGAACTAGTCCTCAACCGCATAATTTCCGAACGCAGAGTCTACCCAGCCATCGACGTGAACAAATCTGGAACTCGCCGTGAGGATCTTCTCCAATCCCAAACCGAGCTGAACAAGGTCTGGGTACTCCGCAAGGTTCTTGCCGACATGCCCCCAGTCGAGGCGATGGAGTTCATGCTCAACCGCATCCGTGGCACCCGAGACAACGAACAATTTTTAAACAATATGAACTCTTAAAATCATCAGCTTTTTGTCGCATTGCGACATTTGAATTATAAAATATTTCCATTTATTTTAATAATTTTACGAGGTGAGAGATGAAAATACTCAAATTAATTCTTGGCGTAATTATTTTTATAATTTTTGCAATTTTTCAAGCATGCAATGAAGAAGATAAAGATAAAGGTGGTGGCAACAATTCTTTTTTGAATCCAATCCCAAACCGAGCTGAACAAGGTCTGGGTACTCCGCAAGGTTCTTGCCGACATGCCCCCAGTCGAGGCGATGGAGTTCATGCTCAACCGCATCCGTGGCACCCGAGACAACGAACAATTTTT
>JAJRPT010000131.1 GCA_024280675.1 Bacteroidota bacterium | reverse complement strand
TCGTTTGACATATTTTTATCTCCTAATTTGTATTAAATATTTTCTTATTATTCATTCAGACGAAAATCAAGCAAAAATGTTACCAATTTTCCTCAAGTTTTATTTCAATTTTTTTTGAGTGCAAAATCATCTCACAAATTTCCCTTACCGCGCCATGCCCACCCCTGTTTTCGCAAACAAAACCCGCCAAGTCTTTGATTTGTGGGATTGCGTCGCTTGGGCAAACAGAACACGAGGCAAACTCCATCAGATGGCTGTCATTCAAATCATCACCAATAAAAACTGCTTCGTCATTGTCAATATTGAATTTTTCCAATAATGATTTATAATCCTTCACCTTGTTGCGGGACCCAAGAACAACTTCGCTAATTCCAAGTTTTTGAGCTCTGGCAATTACAATCCCAGAATCCTCAGACGTTAGGAATGCAGTTTTTATACCAGCTTTATGCAAAAGGACAATTCCCATGCCATCTCGCACGTAGAATCTTTTTAACTCTTCGCCATTTTTTCCGTAATAGAGGGAGCCATCGGTGAGGGTTCCATCGACATCCATCACCAGCAACTTACATTTCGATAATTTTTTGCTTAGTGTGGGTAATTGTTGTTGCATAATTAATTATTTTTGCCTGAGTAATCCTTGCAAAGTTAATAAAAAACTTATCTTGAATAAATAATTAAATCTTTTTTATCTTTGAATTATTATAAACTCTAACAATTAAAATAAAAAATTATGAAACCAACACTCGCTTTTTTTCTGCTAATCACACTATTGATTGCCTCTTGTACAGAAAGTAAATCCCCACTTCTCAATCAAAAGCTATCTAAAAATAATATAATTAGTTTAAGTGAAAAACTCAATAAAGACAGGCTGATAAGCAATCACCAACTGGAATATTTTGCAACTGGTCTGAACGAAATGCTAGCAAATGGTGACAGTCTAGTTGGCAAATCTGTAGAAAACATCATCTCAGTCGGAAGCAAACAAAAAAGAAAGTCCATACTCAGCTCTGCTGTTTCTAACTCATCTAAGGCAGAAATTTCTCTTGCCATTTCCTATAGGTTAAATAGTTTTAGCCCTAGTGATAGCGAGGGCAATTTGCAAAATGTTGCCAGCTTCATTTTCCAGAATAATACCGATATTGATATAAACAAGGTGGAAGGAACACTCGAAATCCGCTACAAGGAACACAATAAGCTACTCAAGAACTTCCCAGTACTCATCACCGATATTATTCCCGCCGGGAAAGCAATCCAGAAAAATATCTCATACATCCATGACCCAAATAATAATAGGGATATTTTATTACGACAGGACTTAAATAAATTAATAGCTGTTTGGGTGCCCAAAAGCGTTGAGTTTGTCAGCGGCAAGAAAATTATTATATAAAAATTATTTTAATTACTTTATGCCGTGAAAGCATTTTCGATATGGTTGATTTTTGGTGAATCCCCGAACATATCAATCACAATGAAATCAAATCGACAATCTCTGCTTTCAATTTTATTGATGTGCAGGTAACCTTGGGCTGTTTTAATAATTAATCTTTGTTTTCTTTTGGTGAGGGAGAAGATAGGGTCTGGATTGTCTGGGTGGTAACGTGACCTAACTTCTATAAATACCAAGCAATTATCATGCTCGGCAATTATATCTATTTCCCCAACTTTACCAAAATGAAAGTTCTTCTTAATAATCCGGTAAGCAAGCGAGTGAAGGTAATTTGATGTTATTCCTTCGGCCCTGTCGCCCTTTGCTCTATTTTCTCTTTTCCCTTCCAAAATATTTTTCCTTTGCTTAATCTAGGAAGTGTGTGAACAAACCATCACGAAGCTTTGGCTCGAACCAAGTAGATTTTGGTGGCATAACTTGCCCTGAGTCAGCAATGTCCATAAGCTCTTCTATTGAGGTGGGGTACAATGAAAATGCAATGCTCATTTCACCCGAATCAACACGCCGCTCAAGTTCTGAGGGGCCTCGAATACCACCCACAAATTCAATTCTATTACTCGTCCGTGGATCTTCGATGCCAAGAACTTCATCTAAAATATATTGCTGAAGAATAGAAACATCAAGGCTTTCTACTGGATCTGAATTATTAATCAATTCTTGATTTGCTGTTAAAACATACCATTTGTTGTCTAAATACATTCCGTATTTGCCTTTCTTTTCTGCTTTGTATTTGGAAGGGGATTCTTCAACAGTAAAATTATTTCTTATTTTATCAAAAAGTTCTTCAACGCTGTTGCCACGCAAATCCTTTACCACACGGTTGTAATCCATAATATGGAGCTGTGATGCGGGAAAAAGTACCGCCAAAAAGAAATTGTATTCTTCTGAGCCATTGTGGTTGGGGTTTGCCTTTGCCCTCTCACGCCCCACAATGGCGGCGGCGGCCGAGCGGTGATGGCCATCGGCGATATAGAAGGCATCCATCTGGGAGAATTTATATTGCAGCCGCTTGATTAAAGTATCATCTGAGATTAGCCAAGTTTGATGGCGAACACCGTCGTCGGAAACGTGGCAGTTGTCGGGCTTGAGGGATACCAACTCACTTATTTCCTTGTCAATCTCTTGGTCATCTTTGTATGTTAGAAAAATTGGTCCGCAATGCGCACCCGTTGTGCGGATATGATTGCAACGATCTTCTTCTTTTACGGGGCGGGTGAACTCGTGTTTTTTTATCTTGCCGTTCTCATAATCGGCGACCGATACACAAGCCACCAAACCATACTGGATACGCCCAGCCATAGTTTGTGCATAAATATAGATTGACTCTTTTTCGTCTTGGATTAATTGATTATTCTTAATATAATTTTGCAAGTTTTCACTAGCTTTTAGATAAACTTTTTTGTCGTATGGGTCTGTGGCAGGGCTAAGATCAATTTCTGCTTTGCCAACATGGAGATATGAAAGTGGGTTCTTTGCGATTTCGGCTCTGGCTTCATTACTGTTCATCACGTCGTAGGGAAGTGATGCAATTTGCCCCGCAAGATTGGGTCTTGGTCTGAGTGCTTTGAATGGTCTGAAAACGGGCATGATAAAATATACTCCAAAAATATAAATGTCTTGAGTAAAAGAACAAATTTACAAATTATTTTACTCTTCACTAAACTTTAGATGCCGTTCCAAAAATCTTCGCCCTCATCAACTTTTTTCTCTATTTTAATTTTTATATCATCAATACTTTTTGGCAGTTCATCTAGCTTGTGGTAGATGAGGAGGGACAGGAAAAGTGCACTAATTAGTGCGGCAAGAACTTTAATTATTTTTGAATTAATGAGAACAGAAATGCCAATGATAATTATTAAAACAGGCCAGTACTGCATTGTCCAAGCAGTGTTTAGGCTCATAAAATCAAATTCATTGTTGAGCCAAAGAAGTCCACAAGAGATTAGCAATGCCCCCCAGAAAATATTAGCAGTTTTCATTTCAAACTCCTTTAACCTTTGCCTTTGTGCATTAAAATATAGCCGCCTGTAGCTACAAGAAGAAGCGGAAACACAAACTCAAAATCAACATTGGGAATTAACTGGTCAATGAAAATCAATACCCCGACGACAATTAAAATAAGCCCCGCAATCTTTTTCATTCCTACCGAACTATGAGTGTTTTGTTGCTCTGCTTCTTGGTAGTATGGACTTTCTCCATAGTATTGATGGGCTTGGTTTGCAGCAGAGTCCGAAGACTTTTGCTGCCAAGTACCTGAATCGCTTGAAGCAGTACCCCCAGAAGCGTCGCCTCCCATTGGCATCTGGTGGGAGTGGGGGTGTGGAGAAACGGGAACTATCACCCACATAATCAAGTATGCTAAAATAACAATGCCATATCCAAATATTGAAATAAGAAATAAGACTCGAACCAAAACCGGATCGATGTCGAAATACTCTGCCACTCCACCCGCCACTCCACCAAATATTTTCTGAGAAGAAGATCGGTATAATTTTTTTGCCATCTTTGGGTCTTGCCCGGTAAGTAAATAATTTTGTCCTGACTTTTTAGTACGTTAATTGCAAAAGAATGGTTTCAATATTATTTTGTAGCTAATTCTATAATTTTCTGACAAAGCCCGTCGAACTCAAGCCCACCCGCCTTGGCTGACATTGGAAGTAGTGAAAACTCAGTGAATCCTGGAATTGTATTGACTTCCAAACAATAAACGGCATTGTCTTCGTCCAAGCGAAAATCCGCACGAGAAAAGCCCTCACAACCAAGCAAATGATGGGCGGTGAGTGCTTGGTCTTTAATAAACCCACCCAAGTGTTCGTCAATATCGGCTGGGCAAATGTATTCGGTCATTCCTTTTGTGTATTTGTTGGTGTAATCGTAAAAACCTTGATGAGGTATAATTTCGACAATAGGGTAGGACTCGCCTCCAATTACGGCAACGGTAAGCTCTCGTCCTTCAATATATTTTTCAATTAACACAATGTCTGTATATTTTCCAGCAATTTTTAATGCACTGGAAATGTCATCAAGATTGCTCCCCTCAATTATTGTCATCCCAAGAGCTGATCCTTGGTCATAGGGCTTTATCACCAGCTTATTCCCCAAATCAGAGCGAATGTCTTTAATAAAATCTAAATCTTCAAATTGCTCCTTGCCTGCATTTGCCCACTCTGGAGTATTGACCCCGCCACTGGAGAGTAGGTATTTTGTCATTATCTTGTCCATTGCAACAGAACTCGCCCTCGCCCCAGAGCCGGTTTGTGCAATTCCCCGCATTTGCAAAAGTGACCCAACGTGACCGTCCTCACCCCATTTCCCGTGTAGCACATTAAAGACTAAATCCACATCATCGAACGCGTCAGAATTTATGCAATCAATAATCTTCCCCGAATCCAGAGACGCAAGCTCCTCTTCGCTTGGGTAACGATTTTCAATTTCCATATTTCCAATGTCAATGACTCCGCCCTCACCCAATGAAGGATCGACGGCAACTACCTCATGCCCAAGTGATTTTAAAGCTAGATAAACTGCTTTACCACTTGCCAAAGACACATTTCGTTCGGGCGAACACCCGCCAGCGAGTACTATTACTTTTTTATTTATCATAATCTTAATTCTTTATTATTTAAAACCAATGCTTATGGGTATAACAAATATTTATCACGTTTATCCAAGAACTCCAATACTCCATTTCTGGATTCTTTCATTAGCTTGTTTTTGTTTTTTATATTATTCCAAATTTTACCAGTGCCAGTTACTTTCCAAAACATATTAATTGATTTTTCTTTGACACTGTCAAATATTTCTGGATTATTTTGAGTAAGCGAATAAATAATTTTTAACCCGCAAGTGTATGGTAAGAAATTTTCATTGTTCTCATTTTCTTTTATTAAATAAAATCCATTGCACGCTTTTCCTTTGTACATCCCGTAGAATGGCTGGTAGCGAGCTTGGGCGAATCTCATTCCATTTAATGAAAATCCATCGGAGTATTTTTTTGCTTCAGGGAATTCATTCAATATAAACTTAGTAAATTTTTCTGGATTGAAACTTGGTGATCCCAAATATTGAAATGGCGATGTGGTTCCAATTCCAATTGAAATTATACCCAGCTCGCCTAGTATTCCAATAGTTGCAAGACCATTGACCGCCCCAATGGTCGGCACGTGAGGTGAGGTGGGATACCAATCAAGCCCAGTCTCTTGCCAGCTCATCGACCGATTCCAGTTTTTCATTTTAATTATAGTTAAATCACATTCTCGCCCCATGCCAAGCCATTTTTCTTCATTTATCATCATCGCAATCTCGCCAATCGTCATGCTGTGAATGTATGGAACAGGAATTTTTGCGACAAATGATTTCCTGTCGCCCTCAACCACGTTGCCATCGACTGAAATTCCCGAAAGTGGATTTGGTCTGTCCAATATAATAACTGGCTTTTTGTATTGAGAACAAGCGTCTATCACATTATAAACTGTTGAAATATAAGTGTATGAGCGAACTCCAATGTCTTGAATATCAATCACCACAATGTCACATTTATCTAAATATTCTTTTGTTGGGCGACGATTCTTTCCATAAAGCGAAAGCACAGGCACTCCAAATAGTTTTTCATTCTCAACATGCTCGCCCGCTGGCACTGTGGTGTAAAATCCATGCTCTGGCACATACAAGCACTTTAGCTCAAATTCAGATTGGCTAAGAAATACCTCAGCTGTACTAAGACCTTCGCTATTTCTGGAGGCGTGATTTGTGAGCAGTCCTATTCGCTTTCCTTTCAATTCGGCAAAATTCGATTCTTCTAGCACGTCAATGCCAAGGCGAACTTGAGCGTTTGCCGAATTTAGAATTACAAAAAAGATTAGTAAGTATTTGTAAAAAATCATATAAGAAAAACAATCTTAAAAAATTCGTATTTTTGCAAGTTAAAATAAATTAGAAAATAAACATCAAATTGTTAAAATGAATCCAGAAAAAAAACCTTTCAAAGCAAAAAACCATGTTCGGATTGTGACCGCAGCTTCGCTTTTTGATGGACATGATGCGGCCATAAACATTATGCGGCGTATAATTCAGTCAAGCGGTGCTGAAGTGATTCACCTAGGACACAATCGCTCTGCCCTTGAAATTGTTGAAACAGCAATCTCCGAAGATGCTCAAGGCATTGCTCTGACTTCCTATCAGGGTGGTCATGTTGAATATCTGAGGTATATGTATGATTTATTGCAAGAACGTGATGCAAATATTAGGATTGTTGCAGGTGGAGGCGGAACTATTTTGCCGTCAGAAATTGAGGAGCTGCACGCATACGGAATTGACAGAATTTATTCCCCAGATGATGGCAGAGAAATGGGCCTGCAAGGAATGATTAATGATTTGATGGGAAAATGCGACTTCCCAACTCACTCGGGTAAAGAAGACCTCTGGCAATTATTCAAAAAATCTCAAAACAAAAGCCATGATTCTATTGCAAGGCTTATTTCAATAGCTGAAAATGATGCTGAGTTGTACAAGCAAATCAAGCCAGAGATTGAAAAAGCTGCCCTAGGCTCGAACACTCCAGTATTGGGGATTACAGGGACTGGTGGTGCGGGAAAATCTTCTTTGGTAGACGAATTTGTTCGTCGCTATTTAATGGATACCGATGCTTTGACTATTGCAATAATTTCTGTCGATCCGTCCAAACGAAAGACTGGCGGAGCTTTGCTGGGCGACCGCATTCGAATGAATTCAATCAACTCTGATCGTGTTTACATGCGTTCACTTGCCACACGTAGCCCAAATCTAGCACTCTCGCCCTTTGTCAAAGATGCAATCAATATCACAAAAGCATCGGGCTATGACCTGGTGATTGTCGAAACATCAGGCATTGGTCAATCCGATACAGAAATCACAGAGCATTCGGACGTTTCGCTCTATGTTATGACTTCTGAATATGGCGCGGCAACCCAGCTTGAGAAAATTGACATGTTGGATTTTGCCGATATTATTGCGATAAATAAATTTGATAAAAGTGGCTCACAAGACGCATTCAGAGATGTGCGTAAGCAGTTCAAGAGGAACCATTTGCTCTTTGATCTAGATGATGAAGATTTGCCAATATACGGAACCATCGCATCTCAGTTTGGCGACCCTGGGATGAATAAGCTATACCGAAAAATAATGGATGTTATAGTCGAAAAGACTGCCAATGAAAATTTCAAATCAAATTTTAAGATAAGCGAGGCTATGAGTGAGAAAGTCTATATTATTCCGCCCCAGAGGTCTCGCTATCTTGCCGAAATTGCTGAAAACTCTGAGCGATATAATTTATTTATTAAAGAGCAATCTGGTATTGCAAGGAAAATGTATCAACTCAATGGTGTTATTAATTATTTAAAAGAAGAGCTCAGCAACAAAAGAAGAACTATAAGCGAAGAAAAAATAATGCAAAGAATTAATCTTGCCGAAGATGAACCAGCACGTACAAAAGAATTAATAGAAAAATATAATGAATTAGAGAAAAAGTTGAATCCTGATTGTAAAGATGCACTTTCGAGTTGGTGCGATATTGCAAAGCGGTAC
>JAJRPT010000006.1 GCA_024280675.1 Bacteroidota bacterium | reverse complement strand
TAATATCCGTTTAGAGGGTCGTGGGCTGAGGTTTGGTCGGTTAAAACATCGGGCGTGACATTGCGTTTTAATAGCTCTGGGAGAATTTCTGCACAATTACCTACAAGACCAATCGAGTAAGCTTCTTTTTTATAAGATTTCTCTTCGACAACTTTTAATGCTTCGCCCAGATCATTTATTTTTTGGTCGCAATAGCCGTCACGGATTCTTTTGTCGATTCTGGTTTCGTCAATTTCTACAGTAATTGAGACCGCACCAGCAAAACTGGCGGCAAGTGCTTGAGCCCCGCCCATCCCTCCCATTCCACCTGTGAGCAAGAATTTCCCAGCAAGCGAGCCGCCAAAATGCTGGCGAGCACACTGGGCAAAAGTCTCATAAGTCCCTTGTACAATTCCTTGAGTACCGATGTAAATCCACGAGCCAGCCGTCATTTGCCCATACATCATCAGTCCTTTTTTGTCCAGTTCCCGGAAATGCTCCCAGTTTGCCCAATTTGGCACAAGGTTTGAGTTGGCAATGATGACTTTTGGAGCGTCAAGGTGAGTTTTGACTACGCCCACTGGTTTTCCAGATTGAACCAAGAGGGTTTCATCTTCTTTCATTGTTTCAAGACATTTTAAAATTGCCTCGAAAGATTCCCAGTTGCGTGCCGCTTTTCCAATCCCACCATAGACTACTAATTTGTCGGGATGCTCGGCAACTTCTGGGTCGAGATTGTGTTGGATCATGCGGTATGCTGCCTCAATTTGCCAATTTGCACAAGTTAGTTTATTGCCTTTTGGGGGATGGATTACTCTTTTGTTCATTCTTTTTTTTATCTTAATTGATGTAGAAGTTGTTCACACAAAAATACTTTTTAAATTTCGATTTATTTTATAGAATTTAATATTTTAAAACTTATGTTACGTTTATCGTTGCCTAATTTCTTGCTAATCTTTTCTTGCCCATCTTGGCTTAAATTATTTTCTTCAAATATTTTGCGAAATAAATCCCAAGAATAAAGCCCTGTGTCATGTCCATTTTTCCAGAACGCACATATTGCATAATTTCCAACTGCTTTTAAATCAGTGAGTTCAAAAGCTCCTGGTTCAAATTTCACTGGCTTTGGACGGGAATAAATCACTTCACCAATTCTTTCACCCGTGCATTCGGCACACGGGCAAGCCTTCCGAAACTCTTCCAGAGAAATTGTTGCAGAAAACCCATCCGACCATTTAGCAGACAATAAGAAAGGTTTTGGTCTATTGATTTGAATTGGCTTTGTCATTTTTTTTAACTTGTGATTATTGTTTCTGCAAATTTATTTATTTTTCTTTAGAATATTGCTACCAGAAGAAAAAAGTGATGCCATCACAAAGCAACTACCCCAAAAACCGGGAGTCTATTTGTTCAAAGACTCTGCTGGGAAGATAATCTATGCTGGAAAAGCAATTAAATTAAAAAGCCGCGTTAAATCTTATTTTCAAAAAGGAAAGCCCAAAGACGCAAAGACCAAAGTGCTGGCAAGTAAAATTCGGGATGTGGAAGTAATCCTAACCGATACAGAAGCCGAAGCCTTAATTTTGGAAGATACGCTGATAAAAAAGCACAAGCCCCGCTACAATATTTTGCTTCGTGATGACAAATCATATCCTTATGTCAAGATTACAAATGAGATGTACCCAAAGATTTTTGTGACTAGGAACAGATACAAAGATGGCGCGAAATATATTGGACCAATAACCGAAGTTGGCAATCTGAGATATTTGATGAAAATGTTACGTAATCTCTTCAAGTTACGGAGCTGTGATTTTAATATAAGCGACGGGAGCATCGAGGAAAAGAAACACAAGCTCTGTCTTGATTATCATATTAAAAAATGCGAAGGTGCTTGTGCGGGTCTGGTGAGTTCTGCCCATTACAAAGAAAACATTGCTCGTGCGGCTAAGATTTTAAACGGTCGTAGTCGTGAAGTCGAAAAATATTTCCAGGAGCTGATGCTGGCAGCCTCACACGAAATGGAATTTGAGAAAGCCAGTATTTACAGAAATAATTTGCAAACACTCAGAGAGTTTTCCTCTAAGCAAAAAGTCGTAGATTCAGAAATTATCAGCCGAGATGTCTTTGGAATCTCACGTGAAGACAATTTTGCTTGCGTTATTGTGCTAAAAATTCGTGATGGGAAATTAATTGGGAAAAGGCATTATATCGTAAAAAATACACTTGAATCGATGGACAAAGAAATCATCAACCGTAGTGTTCAGCGTTGGTATATCGAGACTGACTTCATTCCGCCAGAGATTCATTTGCCCGAAGAACCAGATGAAATCGAGTATCTAAGCAAATGGTTGGGCGAGAAAAGAGGGAAGACTGTGAAAATATTATTGCCCAAAATTGGTGACAAAAAGAAACTGGTTGAAATGGCAAGCACGAATGCAAAATATGTTTTGAAAGAATTTATTATAGCAGAAAATTCAAAAGAGAAGAAAGTACCTCACGTGGTGAAATCATTACAAAGAGATCTGAGGTTGAAGAATCCTCCGATGATAATTGAATGTTTTGATAATTCTCATATCCAGGGTAGCGAGCTGGTTTCTTCAATGATTCAGTTCAAAGATGGGCGACCACACAAATCAGCCTATAGATTGTTTAAGAATAAAACTGTACAAAGAAATGATGATTATGCGGCGATGAAAGAAGCAGTTTCCAGAAGATATTCAAGGCTCAAAGATGATATTGAAAAAGGTGAGGGGCAATATCCTGACTTGCTAATCATCGACGGAGGCAAGGGACAACTCTCAGTAACGATGGAAGTATTAAATGAGCTGGGAATTGCTGGCAAATTCGTAACGGTTGGACTTGCAAAAAGAATTGAGGAAGTATTTTTCCCTGGCAAAAATGATTCGATTTTATTGCCCAAGACTTCATCTTCGCTGAGATTAATCCAACACGCCCGAGACGAGGCTCACCGCTTTGCCATCAACTATCACCGGAAGCTCAGAACGAATAGAACCCTACAAACCGAGCTTACCAACATTGATGGGATTGGCAAAAAGACTGCTAAAACATTGTTAGAAAATATTGGATCTGTAAAAACAATTAAAGACACAAATATTAATATTTTAGAGAAACATTTAAATAAAAAACAATTAATAAATTTAATTAAATATTTTGATAATTAATGAATTATTGATAGCAATTTGCTGCTTATAATTCCATTGATATTAATTTTTAATAAATATATTCCAGATTCAATGCCAGATGTATTTATTTTGATTTTGCCTTGAGCTTCTCCACTAAATAAATTAGATTTAAATGCACCTTCTAAAGAATATAAACTTATTTCTAGCTCAACTTTTGCTTCTTTATTTAATTCAGCATTTAATTCTACAATCAACACATTATCTGCTGGATTTGGCAATATAGTGGCATTTAACAGCCCTCCAGAAAAGAATAAACTGCCTTCGCCCACTTTACATAAATCAAGTATTTTAATTTGCCCAATGTTTTTATTTAAAGTAAATCTATAATCATCATCGGCTAGGATTAACTTATCAACAACTAAATAAGAAGCCGAATCATTGCCCCAGAGTACGAAAAAGTCTGTATTTAATTCTTTTAAATTAATAAAATCTTCATCAATTATAATTTCTATAAATCCTGTATCTTGAGCAAATTCAATATTATATTTTGGATTTATATTCTTTAATAAAGTAGAATTAAATTTCAATTTAAATTTAGCATTTAATAATTTATTTTGGTCGAATTTATCATTTAATTCATATTTAATTGGAATATTTACTTCCTTATTTAACCGGACATCTAATTTAGGTAAAATAAAATTAATGTTTGGAAAATCTTCAGAGTAAGCAATGAAATTAATGTCATTAGAAATACCACAACTGTCCTCTAAAACAAAGAGACTTGTATCGGGCCGAGCACCACTATATTCAGCCATAGCGATGGATTGACCACCACCAGGCGTTGGGTTTGGTGAAATATCAGTGAGGGAAAAATCATTAATAATCATTGGCAAATTAGTCCAATAATTCTCAGATGTACCTAAATTATTAATAATAAAAGTAGAAGAATAAACGGAATTATTTTCAGTAATATCAAATAATAACTCATTTGGAATATCTAATTTAATACTAGATTTATTTCCATAAATAATTGATTTAAATGGTGAATTATCATCATTTGATTCAATAATTAAAGTATCAATAAATTCTCCATCATTATTCCCAGTAAATTCAATTATTAAATTCCTAGAATTACCAGAATTTATTTTATTATTAATAAAATCTGATTTATTAATAATATTAAAATTAATATTATTAGCAAGATTAATGCTGTTAATAATTAAATCAGAAATACCAATATTATTAATTAAATAATTAGTAAAAGTAGAACTCTCACAAATTAAATCAGAAAAAGTAAGCGAGCTATTTGCTGTGAGTATTGCTGAAATATTGCTAATTTCAACATTAAGTTCAATACTCAAATCATTTCCACATTTATCGCTCAGCACATAATTATCGCTTAGCATCGTTCCATAATTCCCCCCAGCATAGGAAATAGAAAGCGTAGAAGACTCGCCTGGCATGGTAATTAATGGAATAAAATCCATTTTATCAAATATATTATTATCAGAACTTACAGGAATATTTTCCCAATTAATATCTATTTCCCCCGTATTAATAATTATAACATTTGTATCAATTTGCGTATTAGATAAATTACTTTTTAAATTAAAAATATTATTAATACTTTCAGTCTTAAAACTGGTTTCCAGCATTTCTCCAGTTAAAATTAATGTATCAGAATTAATTGGATATTTATTAGAATAAACAATTAATTCAGCATCATTTAATCCTGGATTAATTGCATTAAATTCAATAAAAATATTATTAGAATCGCCTTCATTTAAAGCAAAAGAATCAAAATCAATTACACTAAAAACATCAGAAACTAAACTCAACGAATCAATTTGCAATTCTCCCACGCCAGTGTTAATCACTTCCACAATCATCGTATCTCGCATAAAACATGAGATTGTGAGCGTCTCAGTCTGAGTCATTGAGAAATCAGGCTTAACCCCCGAACCAAACAAATTAACTTTTGTGGAATAGCTATGCTGTGTGTATTTCATAATAATTTCGGCCCAATGATCCCCTGTTTGATTTGGCTTATAACTAATTACAAAGTTTTTCTTCTTACCACTTTTAATCACCCCACTTGCCTTACCCGATTCGATTGAAAAATACCCAGCAAAAGCCCCGCCCAGCTCTATATTACTAATTATTAAATCCTCTTCTGCATCATTTGGCAGAAATATTTGCACCGTAGAATCTCCTAGCTTATCAACATGAAAAGTACCAAAATTAACAATGGTATCTTTTAATATTAAATTCTTCCCCTCGCCACTTATTCGCTTTCTTCTCGTACCAAATGCAGAATAAACACTGACATCAGCCGTGTAAACCCTCGCCTCCTTGGGTGTAAATGAGAAAACCATATCACCGAAATTTTGTGGAAAAATACTATTGTCATACGACGAAGCGGTGAACACACCCTCGCCGTCACCGCTAATTCTGATTGAATCTATGAGAAAAGGAAATGTCTTAGATGGCACAATATAATCACCCACCACCGTGTCCATACTGCTGAGAACTGGAACAATCCCAAAATCTATTTCCTTTGTAGAGAAGCTGATTGTGTTAATAGAAAAATTTGAATCGGACTCGTCATAATCTTGTGTGAACCTGTCCACAGAATATATTTTCACATTATGATCGGTGTCAGTCCCCTCCCCCGATGCTAATTTTGCACCACTTGGACTCCAATCCAGGTATGCCATTGCAAGCGTGCTGAAATCATATTCTTTGTGGATGCCCAATTCCAAATCATAAATATATGTATCGGCAGAAATGAGACTATAGGCAAGCAAATCCAAAGACTTGTTATAGTCAAGGGAAATTATGCTTATACCCTTTTCTGTATCAATTTCCCCCACCAGTTGAGAAAGAGCTGGGAACCATATTTTTATTTTATTATTATTTGGCATCTCTGATGAGGAAATAATCATCCCATCCCGCCACTCAATTCCCGAGATCCAACCCTGGTGAGCCTTGAACTTTGGCACAGACACAGACCAATCGCTCCTCTTCCAAACGGCAATCGAGCTATCTCGTGAGCCACTGGCCAGAAGCCCCCCGTCACTGCTCCATGCAAGTTTAGTCACCGCGCGGCTGTGAGCCATTATTCTTTGGCTCTCATTCATCGTGGCCGCCCTCACTATAATAATTTCACCCGAAGCCGAAGCCACAGCTATATCTCGCCCGTCCGACGACCAAGCCACATCAAGAAGTGGCGCGCTTCCAAGCGAAACATCTCTTGTTAATTCCCCACCAGAAATAAAACTCCATATTTTTAAATTCCCATCATCTCCCACCGATGCAAACCGTGTCGCATCGGGCGACCAAGAGACTGCCCGGGCTTGCCCCTGGTGAGATGATTTGCTGCTCATGTAGGGACCACCATGATAGGCATTGATTAACCTAATCTTGCCGTCGCTATTTGCACAAGCAATCGTAAGTTCGGATGGTTGCCATTCAATATCATTTATTGGAATATTTTGTGAGCTTGTTCTCAGGATCTCTTTGCCAATCACATTAGAAAATTTAGTGGCGCGCACCCTACACTCCGAACTATTTGCATTCGGAATTGGAAATATGTTACTAAAATTATTTGCCTCTGACTCAATTTCTTGCCAACTCTTACCACCGTCGGTTGTATATTCAAGCAAAACATCTTCGGCGGGGAGCGAGCCTTTGTATGTGATGGCGGTGTCTTTCTTTGCAATAAACTGCTCACCCCCATTGGGGAAAAGCACCTTGAAGTCTCCAGACCCAGGTGCGGTTCCAGGCTCTCCTCCTTGAGCGAAAAAACTATTTCCAATACAGGCATTACTTACAATATCAAAGTAGGAGAAATGAAATCCTTTCTTCTCATAATTAAATTCAATCCATATTTTAAACTCTTCGCCCTTTGGAATTATGATTGGATATTGACCCTCGGGGAAATTATCTTCCAGCACAGTAAAGAGTTCATTATTGGAGATGATTGTGTCAATTATCACGTCAGTTCTAAGTGCTTTCAAAAGTAGGAATTGCTTGTCAATTTGCAAAAGTTCTGTATCTTCAAATATCAAAAAATCACTTAATAGATACTCAATTTGCGGCATAATTTCGGAGTCTACTTCGTAGCCAGCCTCTGAACTTACACTTGAACTGGAAAGAGAAATGCTAAGGTTTTTATATTCTGCACAAGTGTTTGAAATCCATGAAATATCGCAAGGGGTAGCATTTCCACTGATTAGATTTATAGTCTTCATCACATTCTCTATCTGCTGGGAAGTTTCGATTCTGTCAAAATATCTGCCATCAACATCTGGGAAATCTACTATTGTCTTGAGATTGCTAGGAACCGGTTGAGTGATTATTATGGGAAAGAATTTTATACCCCCATCACGCAAGCCGATGATTACTTTGCCCTCTTCCACCGCCGCTTCTCCGTCAGTCATTAGAATTATTATGGGATTGGCTCCGCCATTTTCTTCAATCATCTGAAAAGCACCTTTGAATGGACCAAAAAATATTGGATCAAACTCTGTGCTTCCACTGGGCTGAATACTTTTAATGGCGGCAACTAACTGACTCTTATCACTTGTAAATCCTGAGTAGAGCATAGAAAAATCATTGAACACAAGTATTGCCGTCTCTGCTCCTTCTCTCATTTGAGCCACCCAATCGATTGCACCAGCTTTTTCAATTTCTAGGATTCCATCTTTGGCAACCGAAACAGAGCGATCGATCACAAGAATGCTACTAAGAGGTGCCGGATTATAGTCTGGCGGACAATTCAGCGTTAGGATGTCAGTGGTATCGCCTTGCTCAATTAACAATAAATCACTTGGCAATTCAATATCCATTGCCGTACCATCGGGATTGAGACCAAGAAATTTTGCTCTGACAAGCGGGTATTCATCTGCTTGAATGTCAAAAAGATAGCTGACTTGCGAGTTCGCCCCACAAGATAAAATAATAAATATTAAAAGTTTTAATGTCATACTCTTGTAATAACAGTTCAAACGAACAAAAGTAACAAAGAAAACGAAATGATTTTATATTTTTGTACTTGTTAGAGTTCGCAAATCAATAATACAAAATTTTGGAATAAAAGATGGTAGAAAGATATACTTTGCCTCAGATGGGGAAAATTTGGAGTGAAGAAGAAAAATATAATATTTGGCTAGAAATTGAAATCTTGGCAACAGAATCCCAAGCCTTGATGGGTCTTGTGCCAAAAGAGGCGGCGGCTCATATACGCAAGACTGCAAGATGCGACGCAAAAAGAATTCTTGAGATTGAAGAAGTTACAAAGCACGATGTGATTGCCTTTCTTACAAATATCGAAGAATACGTGGGCGAGGATTCTCGTTTCATCCACCTTGGCATGACCTCATCGGACGTGCTTGACACCGCCCTTGCTGTGCAACTCAAAAGAGCATCCGTGATTATTTCAAAAGATTTGAGTGACTTGCGAGAAGTTCTCATGCGTCGTGCCAAAGAATTCAAATACACACCTTGCGTTGGACGTAGCCATGGAATTCACGCCGAAGCCATGACCTTTGGTATGAAGTTTGCACTTTGGTTCGATGAGTTGGAGCGAAATATTACACGATTTGAACTTGCTAAAAAAGATATTCTTGTTGGGCAAATCTCTGGCGCGGTAGGCACCTTCGAACATCTCAGCCCCAAGGTCGAAGAATATGTTTGTAAGAGCTTGGGGCTGAAACCCGCAAGGACTAGCACCCAAGTCATCCAACGAGATGCCCACGCTCATTACCTTCACGTCATTGCCATGATTGGCTCGCTTATCGAAAAAATTGCGACTGAGATTCGCCATCTCCAACGCACCGAAGTACGTGAGGTAGAGGAATATTTCGACAAAGGACAAAAAGGCTCATCGGCAATGCCACACAAACGCAATCCGATTAGCAGCGAAAATGTTTCAGGTCAAGCTCGGCTACTCAGGACGAACGCCCTTGCTGCCATCGAAAATAATTGCCTCTGGCACGAGCGTGATATTTCCCATTCTTCTGTCGAGCGAGTGATTATGCCTGATTCAACTATTTCTGTCAATTATATACTCAGGCGGACGATAAAGATGTTGGATAAACTTGTTGTCTATCCAGTGCGTATGATGGAAAATCTAAACCTAACTCACGGACTCATTCACTCTCAGAAAGTTTTGCTTGAGCTAGCCCGCCGTGGTTTGAAACGCCAAGACGCCTATGTGATGGTTCAACGCAATGCGATGAAAACTTGGGACGAGCAAATTCCATTTCTTGACAATCTGAGGGCTGATTATGAACTTATGAAGCATTTCAAAGCGGGCGAGCTTGAGAAAATGTTCTCATTCGAGAAGGTATTCGAGTCTGCCGATTATATTTTTGAGCGACTTGGAATGGGTGATTGATTAATTAATTTAGCTTTAATATTCTTCCAATGAAAAATATATTTTTAATAACTGCATTTATATTTTGCCCTTCATTGCTTTTGTTTGCCAATGAAAAGAGTCTTGACATCGGGCTAAAATTCCAAAAGTCTATAGGGCTTTACTATGAGAATGGATTTATGCTTCAATACTCAGACCCCGAGTATTTATATCTTGACAATGCAGAAATTGGATTTTCCTATGTGAGTTCAAGACTTGGCTCAGCCATTGGTTCAAATGCTTTAAAGCAAGACAGTTACATTCTTAATCTCACATACAAATATTTTTCATTTTGGAAAATAGATCCACTTCTGAGACTAAACATTGGATATTTTTATTCTGACTATGAGTCCGATATTTTTAAGAATCTTGACAACAGCTCCCTTTTATTTTCATGCGAACTTGGAGCCAAAATCAATACTAATTCGCCCCTCAATATTAATATTTCACTTGGCTATAACTTTATAACAGGAGATGGGCTAAGTGGTGCTGGAAGTTTGTATCCAGTATTTTATCAGATGGGAGTTTCTTGGGATTTATATTATAAGGACAGTGCAAAATGAAATTGTTATTTCTCCTTACCAGCTTAGTTCTATTTTTCTCATGTTCGGGCGAACCAGAAATAGGTGACGACATGCTTGACGGGGAATTTATTATAGATTCATCGCTAGTAAACCCGGGCAATTATCTTCTGTCGGCAGCGTACCCCACCCCGACTCAGGAACAGAAAAACACTCCCCTAATAATTGCCGCCCATGGTTACACTGCCACAACTTTCGAGTGGCTGGACTTTAGGAATTATTTAAACCAGTCGGGCGATGTGCTTATTTCTCAAGTTTTACTCGGAGGGCACGGCACTTCCTATAAAGATTTCAAAAGCTCATCATGGCAAAATTGGCAGTCTTCAATCAAGTTGGAGTACGACAAATTAGTGACCCTTGGCTATGAAAACATCAGCTTGGCAGGCTCTTCAACGGGTGGGGCATTGATTATTGATTTGCTGGCCAGAAATTATTTCTCCCAACAAGCCATTAATGAGGTGTTTCTAATTGATCCTATAGTCATAGCATCAAACAAAATTCTTTCACTAGCAGGCATTGTGGGACCACTTATTGGCTACATTGACACCGAAAAAGATGGCGATGAAGTAAAATATTGGTATCGGTACAGACCTCAAGAAACACTGCAAGAGTTGAATAATTTAATAAACATTATCAGACACAGTCTCGAAGATGGAATTGATTTGCAAAAAGGTACAAGGCTTAAAGTCTACAAGTCTGAGCGAGACGAAGTGGCCGACCCCGTGAGTGCGGTTCTAATCTACAAAGGCATCAGGCATTTCGACAAAAGCAGAGCTGACATTCAAATGGTAGACTCAGACATACATGTTTTTACAAACATTTTACTAGAGAATAATTTGAGCCAAAAAGACCACACCAACAAAGACAATTCCTTCGCCGATATGCAAAGCAGATGTTTAGAAAAATAAATTTGCAAAAAAAACTCAGCCAACCTTTGTTTCTTTTTTCTTAGAAGACGAGATGTATTTCGGTTCGGATTTCCCTTCTGCACAATCACGTGTGATGACGCACTTTGCAACATTTTCCCTTGCTGGCAATTCATACATAAGTTCATTCATTATCCCCTCGATTACCGAACGCAAAGCTCTTGCACCTGTTTTCATTTCCATTGCTTTTTTGACAATGTGCTTTAAGGCTTCTTCTTCAAACTCAAGCTCGACTTGGTCGTATGCAAAGAGTTTTTGATATTGCTTGATGAGTGCATTTTTTGGCTGGGTGAGAATCGACAACATTGCCTCTTTTGAGAGCTCGTCTAAATAAGTGAGGATTGGCAGGCGACCGGTCAGCTCTGGGATAAAGCCATATTTGATTAAATCCCCAGGAGTGATATGCTTTAATAAATCGTGATTCTCCTCAATTTTATCCAGATCTGATGCCATAAAGCCGATCGAAGAATCTTTTATCCGAGAGGCAATTATTTTCTCTAGTCCAACAAAAGCTCCACCACAGATGAATAAAATATTCTTTGTTTCCAAATAAACCAGTGATTGCTCAGGGTGCTTGCGTCCACCCTTTGGCGGAATACCAACTCTTGTTCCTTCCAGCATTTTTAAAAGTGCTTGTTGAACCCCTTCGCCTGAGACATCACGAGTGATGGAAGTGGACTCAGATTTTCGACTAATTTTATCCAGTTCATCAAGATAAATAATACCTGTTTCAGCTCTTTTTTCGTTATAGTCAGCATTTTGCAAAAGACTCAGAAGGACTGATTCCACGTCATCGCCAACATAACCAGATTCGGTAATCGTGGTAGCGTCAGCTATTGCAAATGGGACATCGAGTATTTTTGCCAAAGTCCGTGCGAGCAAAGTTTTCCCAGTTCCCGTTGGACCCAGCAGAAGAACATTAGACTTTTCAATTTCCACGTCTGGGAATTTGTCTTCATGTCCGCCAAAAATTCTTTTATAATGATTATAGACGGCAACCGATAGAATCTTTTTGGTATGGTCTTGCCCAATCACATATTCGTCCATCAGGAATTTGAGTTCCGTCGGGACTGGCAAATTCTTAGCCGAAGAATTGAACATTTCGGTATTTTTCTCTACATTTGGGTGGTTTACATTTATAATCTCACGAGCATTATCGACGCAATGATTACATATAAAAACATTACCTGGTCCTTCTATCAAGCTCAGAACATCACGGGAAAATCTCCCACAGAACGAGCAGTTTAATTCTTTTTTCTTTGCCATTATTTTTTATTATTAGCTATTTCAATATTTATTTCTTTTTCTTGGATTCAGTCTCGGTCTTAGTTTCAGACCCAGCGTCTTCGGTTTTCTCAGTTTGAGATTGCCTTTCCAACATTTTATCCACAATACCATATTCAACTGCTTCGGTGGCCGTCATATAATTATCACGTTCGGCATCTTTTCTTATATCTTCTACATCTTTGCCAGTATGTTTGGCAATTATCTCAAAAAGATTAGTCCGAACCCTTAGCATTTCTTTTGTGTAAATTTCAATATCGGTAGCTTGTCCTTGGGTGCCACCAAGGGGCTGGTGCATAAGAATCCTCGAATTTGGAAGTGCAAAACGTTTCCCCTCCGATCCACCACAAAGCAACACTTGAGCCATCGAGGCACTCATTCCCATGCAAATTGTTGCAATGTCTGGCTTTACGAACTGCATTGTGTCGTAAATTGCCAGCCCTGCCGAGACCGAACCACCGGGGGAATTGATGTAGAGATTAATATCTTTTTTCGGATCTTCGGATGCAAGAAAAAGTAGCTGAGCAATCACCAAGCTACTCATTATATCTTCGATTGGTGAGTTGATGAAAATGATTCGTTCTTTTAACAAGCGTGAGTAGATGTCGTAGGAGCGTTCCCCTCGGGAGGTTTGCTCTACAACCATTGGTACGAGATGATTTTGCATTATTGTTAATTTCCTATCTTATTTTTATCTGAATTATTGATTCTGAGTCCCGACGATTATGCAAAATTAATCTTTTATTTTCTAAGAGACAAGCCCGCTTTTCAAACAAGGAAAAAATGGCATAAGTTTTGTTCTTCATAGAACATGATACAAGCATTGATTATAAAAAAAATAATGAAATTACTCTTAGCCATCGGGCTGACATTAGTTTTGATTATTGCCAACACCAAAACCGACACTGCCGCAAAAGTTCGGAATTTCGACATTGCTAGATTTTTCAATATTGAACCCCAGCAAGCATTTCCCCAAGACATTGACGGTGACCAAGAGCCTCACAAAGAAAATTCACCGCTGGCAAGCAATTCAGAAAAACATTCTGAATCCTTTATTTTGAGCGGCACGGCTTCCCATTACGCCGATAAATTTCACGGACGACTGACCGCCAATGGCGAAGTTTATGATATGCACGGATACACCTGTGCCCACAAGAAACTGCCATTTGGCACCATTCTCAAAATCACTAACACCAAAAACAAGCGAACAACGCTCGTTCGTGTAACCGACCGTGGCCCCTATATTGGGGACAGGATTATTGACCTTTCTTTGGGTGCAGCCAAACGGATTGGCGATTTGGCACTGCCTCATGTAAGAGCCGAAGGCTTTAACTCCGATAAATTTAGAAACATTATTCAGAACGAAACAGAAAATGGAAAAGAAATGTTCTTTGCTTTTTCCGAAGATAATAATCTAAAAATAGTTGATAATCTGTTAATCGGCATTAAATTTAGCGGAAAAGATTTTTCCTCTGCACTCAGAAAATACAGAGAGCTTAAATCAAAAAGCAATATCAACAATGTTTATCTTTTTGTAAAAGCAGGTGAAATGAACGTGAAATATGGCAAGCAAGGCACTTTCCACGTAGGACAAATAAAAGCAGAAAATCTCTTCAGCCACAATCGTGGCCACAATCGTGACCACAATCGTGGCCACAATCGTGACCACAATCGTGGTCACAATGTGACTTTTTAATGCGGAGACTTTCGCTTCTTGCGTCGTTCAATCTCAACCCGTAACCCACAAGGTCACAATGTGACTTTTTAATGCGGAGACTTTCGCTTCTTGCGTCGTTCAGTCTCTACCCGTAACCCACAACAAGGTCACAATGTGACTTTTTAATGCGGAGACTTTCACTTCTTGCGTCGTTCAATCTCAACCCCACCAAATTAAAGCTCTATCATTTAACTATCACACATTGTGCGAGATAATTTTTCACATCATCTGAGTTGTTTGCCAAAAGGACATTAGCCAAAAGCTCAGCTATTTTTCTATTATCAAGGTTCACCACACATTCTTTAACATCGGGCAAAAGGCTAGCGCTCATCGAAAGCGAGTCCACTCCCATGGCAAGAAGCAATGGCACAAAATCTAGATCTGCCGCCATTTCTCCGCACACACTCACGGGCACCTCATATTTTTTACATTCTGCCACCGAGAAATTCAAGAACCTAAGAAAAGATGGGTCATAATAATTATAATAGCCAGCGACATTGTCTTGGGTTCTGTCCGATGCAAAGAAATACTGAGCCAGATCATTTGTGCCAATACTCACAAAATCAATCTCTTTGGAAAAAGCTCCAAGCGAGAACGAAACAGAGGGAATCTCAAGCATAACGCCTATCTCACATTTTTTATACTCAACATTCTCTTCAGACAATTCCCGTTCAACCTTAGTCATAAAATCTTTAAACCAGAGTAAATCCTCAATATTGGTAACCATTGGCAGTGTAATTTTTATATTTCCCAGTGTAGATGCTTTGAGTATGGCTCTGAGTTGAATTTCCAGCACAAGCGGATTATTTCTGAGAAAACGAATACCTCTTTGACCAAGTGCAGGATTTACTTCCGATGAGGAAAAATTACCAAGCAACTTATCATTTCCGATATCAAACAATCTAATATTTATTTTTTTAGGAAATGTCTTTTCGGCTAAATCTTTATAAATTCTTAGCTGATACTCTTGGTCGTTCAAATCCTTGCTCCCGAAAATACTTTCTGTTCTGAGCAATCCAACCCCTTGGGCACCAAGATTATGAACCTCCTCAATTTCTTCTTTGAAATCAACATTGAGCAAAAGTTTTACTTCATTTTCAGATTGATTATTATTTTTAACCTCCGCCAGCAACCTTTCTTTTCTTTTATCAACATTATCTTTTTCTTTTTGAAATTCTTCCAAAAGCGAATCATCAGGATTAATACAAACACTTGCTTTTGAACAATTTAGCAACAGTTGGTCACCGCCGCTAATTTTTTTCAAAGCATCTTTGACCCCAACTATCATAGGAATTTTAAATGCGCGAGCCAATATCACGGCGTGAGATGTGAGTCCTCCTCTTTGTGATACAATACCACGAACCGATTGCTTGTCGAAATTATAAATATCACGAGTGGAGACCAAGTCCATAACTGCGATGCCCCCCTTTTCTAGTCTGTATTCTTGCGAATCTTTCAATATATAATCGATTAGCAATGACCTCAGATGGATAAGATCTTCGGAGCGATCTCTTAGGTATTGATTATCGGTGGCGAGAAGTTTCGATATATAAAAATCATAGGAGACGGCAACAGAAAATTCAGATGTCTTCCCTTCTTCAATATTCTTTATTATTTCTGAGGAAAGCTCGGGATCGCCAAGCATCAAAATATTAGTCTCAAAAATGTCTTTATAGTCTGAATCTGTTTCTCCGAGCACTTTTTTGATTTGCTCAAACTCTTTTATTAGGCGATTCTTGGCGGAATTATATTTTTTTAGTTGAATTTTTTTAGTTGATTTCTTGTCATATTCTCTGATATTTCTGGCAGAGTTGTCTATAACAAAAGCGTAAGCTTTTGCAATACCAACCCCAGAGCTTGATCCTTTTAATATTTGATTTATTTTATTATTCAAATCTCATTAAATCCACTTTCGATTAATGCTGTAAGTTCATTACTTGCCTGCTCTTGGTCTTCGCCCTCAATATTGAGAACTAGCACACAGCCATACTCTGCTGCCAGTGTCATCACACCAATGATTGATTTCCCATTTATAACAAAACCATCTCTTGCCAAAGTTATGTCGGACCGGAATTTCGATGCAACTTTAACAAATTTTGCGGCTGGTCTTGTGTGCATTCCATTTTTATTTATTATCTTAAGCTCTTTCTCTATCATAAATAATTATTTGTTTTTCCAAAACTTCCCCCCATGCAATATACATTTTATTTTATAGCTAATGAAAAATATGTTTAGAACATTTCTAATTTCTTTGCTCATTGTCTTTCTTTCTTCGTGCGAGGGCAGTCTTGAGCCATATGACCGAACTGCCTACCTCAAGGGCAGCATCACATTCAAGGGCGGGATAAACTCTTGGCCTAGCAAAAGCAATATCATCCATGCCGGTAGCAACGAAATT
The DNA here is from genome assembly GCA_024280675.1 of Bacteroidota bacterium. Classification (GTDB taxonomy): domain Bacteria; phylum Bacteroidota; class Ignavibacteria; order Kapaibacteriales; family UBA2268; genus JAJRPT01. Next base: position 6,283 of record JAJRPT010000006.1, on the reverse strand, counting down.
GATTCAGCTTTCGGACTTGTGGTTGTGGCATTTACAAAAGAAAACCCGGAGAGTATTATTGCCGAATATCTCTCTGGGCAAATGTATTTCACCGATTCGCTCCCTCTTTATTCTGAGAAGATAGACTATTCGCTCGCCATTCCAACGACACCAACTGAGTTGAAATTAATTGCACTTGCTCTTCAAACGAGCGTGGGTTTCTTGGATCAAGTCGCCATTTCAATATATTCAGAAACTCTTGGCGACACCATTCCTAAATTCATTTTCTTAGGAGCCAGTTCGACTGTGAGCGGTATTGATTTCCTTGTTGATTTCGATAATTTACCAACCCAAACATTCAAATAAGATGAAATTTTTATTAATATTATTTTGTATTTGCTTGCCATTTAATTTATTTTCCGAAGAAATATTTTCTGGCATCATCTTCGACGCACAGAATAATAAGCCACTGCAATCGGCAACAATCATTGTGAAAAATACCAATCGTGGCATCTACTCAGATCACCAGGGCAGATTTGAAATCAAAGCCAGTTCTGGTCAATCTCTTCAAATAAGCATGGTCGGCTACCAATCCCAATATTATAAAATTGGCCGGAACAACACCGGAATTATAAAATTTCATTTAATCACTGCCCGCCTTCTTCTGGACAATATCGTTGTGACGGCTGGGCGAAAGGTGGACGCAATTCAAGAGGTGCCGATCTCTGTTTCAATCCTTGGATCAAATGAAATTGAGCTAAGAAACCTCAGCTCCTTGGGCGATATGATGCAACAAATCCCCGGTGTGCAGGTCAATTCGTCCGAGATTTCCTTGCGTGGTAGTTCCGGTTTTGCATTCGGAGTTGGCTCACGAGTAACACTTTTGATAGACGGCTTCCCGATGCTTTCGGCCGACAATGGAGACATGAAATTCGACTTAATCCCTTCACAATCAATCGACAGGATCGAGGTGGTCAAAGGCTCTGGCTCTGCACTCTACGGCACAAGTGCCATCGGAGGCGTGGTCAATCTCCTCAGCCGAAAACCCCAATTGAACGAATACGGGTTTTCGCTCGACTTCAAATCAGACTATGGCTTTTACACCAAACCCAGATTTGCTGAGTGGGAATATTCCCAACAAATGCACAGGAGGGCTTCTTCTGAATTAAGCTTCGGGACAAGCGTTGCTGGGCTGGATATTTTAGCATCTGGGAAATTTATCCTTGATGATTCCTGGCGAGTCTTTGATAAGAGCCAAAACTTGTCCACTCTTGTAAAACTAAGCTATCAAATAAGTAGTCACAGATACGAGCTTCTTTCGCTGTTTTCACAAACCCAATCCGATGACTGGGGATTTTGGCAAGATGGTCTGAATGTCTTTTTGCCTCCGCTCGAATCTGACAAATCCATCAAATTAAACAGTCGTCAGGCGGCACAATACTTGAGCTATCAATTTATGAGCAGCAATAATATAATTTTTGATTTCAAGACCGGCATATTCATCTCAGATTATTATAATAGCCATCCAAGTGACACGCCTGAATCCAGAGGATCCGAAGGCTTTGCCCCAATGATAGAATCACGGATAAGTTTTAATATTAGCGATAATCTATTTTTAACTAACGGTTTTGAGCTGAAATCAAACATCACTTCTTCTCAAAACATTGGCGAGCGGGAACAAAACATTGCATCGCTTTTCACACAAGCCGAATATAAAACATTGGACATGCTGACGCTCACCTCTGGCATCCGCTTCGATTACGAAAAGAGTAGTTTATCCCAGCCAAACAGTGTCATTTCGCCCAAACTTGGACTAAACATTAAATTAAGTGATGACCTCCATATCCGTAGCTCATTGGGAGCTGGCTTCAGAGCCCCGGTTGCGATGGAGCGATTCTCTTCTATTAATTTCAATGGCATTTCCACAAAGGCAAACTTAGATCTAGTCCCGGAGACATCTCTATCTTCTGAAATTGGAATGACTTATGAGTCAAAATATTTCGTATTTCCATATTTTGTAGATTTTTCCTTTTTTGTAAACGATATGAGAAATTTAATAGAAGCAAAAATAGATATAAGTGACAATAAAATTCATTTTGTAAACATTGGCAAAGCCAGAATCATGGGTGCAGAATTACTTTTCAAAACTTTATTCACCAAAAACTTAGGACTTGAGCTAAGCCTTCTGGCAATGGATCCCAAAGATTTAGCAAGCGAACAAACTCTTGTTTACCGCTCAAATTTCTCATCAAAGAACAGAGCGTTTCTAATAATTTCTAATTTTAGGATAAACCTAGATTACCGTTATTTGTCCAGAGTCAAGGAAATCGATCCACTCTTAGAAGCCGTTGTCAATGAAGCAGAACTCAGAACCGACGCTCATGTAGTGGATTTAGGAATCATTTATAATTTCAATTTTCTTGGTCAGGAGCATTCATTTTCCATTCATTCCCAGAATCTCCTAGACTACTATTACACCGAAACGGCGGGGAATATGGCAAGAACCAGACTCATCAGCTTTAGATTTTCTAGTAAAATTTAATATATAATTTTTGTAAATTGCAAAATAAAAAAAAACCAAAGCGAGGACACAGATGAAAAAAATAATATTATTGAGCGTAGTAACAATTATTTTTGCATTCTTGTTGCAAGGCTTCCAATGTGCGACAAAAGAAATGATGACGGCAAAGACCGCCTACAAGATTAAAGACCTTGACCGGGCTATTGAATATCTCCAAAAAGAGCTTGCAATCAATAATCCAAATAATGAAGATGCACTCATCTTGATGATAAAAATCAGGCTGGAGCAGAAAAAATACCAAGAGGCTGCCCACATTATCGTCGATGCCCAAAAGAAATTGAAAACTCCAAAATGGAAGGATCAACTCCCAGCCCTCAGAAACAAGCTTTGGGTGGATGCCTATAATGGTGGATTGGCTTTTCACAGGAAATACATGAGCGAGAACAACCCTATTTACCTAGATTCGGCCGTTTATCTCTTTGATGTCGGGATGACCATTCGCCCCAATATTTTAGAATTTCATCACTACAAGGGATTATTTTTAGAGATGCGTGGCGATACACTTTCAGCAATTAAAGCCTTGAGAGAATATGTAAATATAACTAGCCCAGCACTCGATTATGCTTTGGAGACTGGCTTTTATTCCTCAATGAGTCCGGGCGAGGTGTCCGCCTTAGTTGGCGAAACTAAAACCGTTCGCATTGACACACTCGACAATGGCAACATATTCCACAGGATTGACACATATAAAAGCCCAAAATCAGATGAGTCCTATCTCTATTATGAAGGCAAATTAGGCTTGGGATACAAACTTGTTGGCTGGAATTTGGGATACCCAAGTGATTGGCTCAAGGGCGAAAAAGAAAAGTTTTCTTTCATTTCAATGGAACCATACTCAGTCATTGCCCAGTATTATTTCGACAGGAAAGAATTCGAAGAGTCGCTCATATTTTTAAAATACAAACAAAAATACGACCCTCAGGACATTAACACCAATGGCTCCATAGTCCAAATCTACACCGAGCTTGACCAAATGGATATAGCACTAGGCGAGCTTGACGATTTGACAAAGAGCCAACCGCTGAATAAATTATACTGGTCACTCTATGGCGACATGCTCAACAATATGAAAAAATACGACACGGCAATAGAAAAATACGAAAAAGCACTTGCCATCGATTCGGCCTACGATTTTGCACTCCGCAACATAGCCGTCGCCTACAAGAACAAAGCTGGTATAATTCAAGAAGAAGAAAAGGATAAAAAGATTGCCGATACCAAGTACGAAATAGACACTAAAAAATATTTCCCATTATTGGAAAAGGCTGGGGAGTATTTCCAAGGAGCATTGCAAACTGATGAATTTAAAAACAATCCCACAGTTCTTTCCGAACTTGCAAATATTTATCAGGTAACAGAAAAGACAAAAGAGCTAAATATAATTTTGAAGAATTTATCCGAGATAGAATACATAGTCTCCAAAGAGGACAGAGAACAACTCTATCTCGACCTCATCCGCATCTATTCAACAATGAAAGACAGTAAAAAAACAGCAGAATATACTCGTAAATATGAAACCCTAGTAAAATAATGGAAAACAAAAAGAAAGCAACACAAATCAATATTGAACTTCCTGAGAACCTTGCCTCTGGAACTTACGCAAATCTTGCAATTATAGCACACTCACAAGCCGAGTTTGTCATTGATTTCACAAGACTCTTGCCTGGTGTACCAAAAGCAAAGGTGCAATCTCGAATAATTATGACACCTCACCATGTTAAAATGTTCTCGAACGCACTGATTGATAACATCAAGAAATTCGAGGCACAGAATGGCGAAATAAAAGCTGGAAACGACGGGAACAAGCTGATGGACTTTGGTCCGGGTAGCCCAAAGATTAATTAGAATTTTCCAAAATGCTTTTTTCACAATATTGAAACAAATAAGTCTTGATATTGCCAATTTCAGCAAATAATATAGCTTATTAATGTCAGGAAACACAAAACGAAAAGATGCGGGCAATTTTGCATGGGTGGCAATCGGCGAGCTTATTGGCAGAGTATTCCAATTTTTCTATCTCAAGTTATTGACCACGGCAATCGGCACTGAGAATTTTGGTGTAATTTCTTTTGCCCAATCCAATGTTTCATTCTTTGTACTTTTTGCAACCCTTGGGCTGGACTCCTACGGCATAAGAGAAATTGCAAAGAATAAAGAAAATGCTTCTTCTTTGATAAATTCAATTCTCACACTCAGACTTCTTCTGTCGCTTCTGGCATACGGAGTTCTATTTGCCTATATTAGCATTTCTTTGCAGAGCGAATTCGTCCAAATCATCACTCTAATCATTGGTCTGAGGATTTTTGCAGAGTCCTTGCACATCAGTTGGGTGTTCCAAGGTCTTGAGGACTTCAAAGTCTCGGCACTCAGAAACACGGCAATGTATTTTTTCAGTTTTGCTGGAATTTACGCACTTGTATCAAGCCCCAGTCACACAACACTTGCGGTAATCATACTTACTTCGGTCATGATTTCTGTGTCATTGGCTCAAATCATTTATTATATACTAAAAATTGACCCGGTAAAAGTATCAATCAATTTTGCTAGATGGAAGAGAATATTAAAACAATCAACACCGATTGGAATATCGGCATTTTTCTTCATCGTATATAATAATTCTGACATAATAATGCTAGGGTATCTTCGCAGTGACGAAGAAGTTGGCTTATATGCGGCAGCCTCCAAATTATTCCTAATAGCAATACTCCCTGCAATGTTAATTCAACAGATATTCTATCCAAAATTATCTAAATTCGGCAAACCTAAAGAATCGATTACCGTCCTATCCAAATATATTCAGATATTACTCTCACTTGCCACATTCATATCTGGATTATTTTACTTATACTCAAAAGAGTTAATCCTCTTGCAATTCCACCAAAGTTTCCTAGCCGCTGTGCCGATTCTGGAGATTATGAGTCTTAAAATATTCTTCAGCTTTGTGGTAATTATTCTCACCACATCTTTGCTTGCTTGGTCACGGCAGAATCTTGTGATGTGGGCAGTCGGGTTTTCTGCCCTAGTAAATGTCTTGCTCAACTACCTACTAATCCCTAAATACGGTACCATGGGAGCAGCTTGGACAAGCCTTGGCTCAGAGCTTATCGTGATTATGATTTTGGGTTTTGTGATGTTAAAACTACTTGGTCACAGTTTATTATATCAGATCTTCAAGCCGATTTCTCTTGGAATCATTTCTGTAGCGAGTTCCTTTTTTGCATTCAATTTTTTTGAGAATGCTATAATTTCCTCACTCATTAGTATATTGGTATTTTTAATTTTGCTAATAATTTCAAAGATAATTTCATATCAAGATTTGATGGAAATCATATCAAAAAAGGGCAAATGAGTTTGGATATTTTAAACAAGAAATATGATTATTTAATTGTTGGGGCTGGATTTTCTGCTTGTACGCTTGCCGAAAGATTATCCAATGAGATGGGCAAAGATATTTTAATAATTGACTCTCGCCCTCACATTGGTGGAAATTGCTACGATTACACAGACGAATACGGAGTTTTAGTCCACAAATACGGACCTCATCTTTTCCACACCAAGATGAAGAGGGTCTGGGATTATCTTTCAAATTTTACAGAGTGGATTGATTATGAGCACAGGGTTTTAGCTCAAATTGACGGTAAAAGAGTCCCGATTCCATTTAATTTTAATTCAATCGAGAATCTTTTCCCAAAAGACAAAGCTCAAAATATTATAGCTAAATTG
>JAJRPT010000130.1 GCA_024280675.1 Bacteroidota bacterium | reverse complement strand
TGTTACTATTCCGATTGAATTTTCCACATAGCCTCTGCAAATATCTTCATTTGCTGTGATTCCGTCAATACAACGAATGGAAAGTGTGTTCATAGCATTTTTGAGCATATCAAGCATCCCAAATAATGTTCGTGCAATTACTGGCTCCATCACATTTAGCTCTAATTGCCCAGCTTCGGCCGCAAGAGTAATTGTCAAATCATTTCCAATCACAGAGAATGCCACTTGATTGACAACTTCCGGGATAACAGGGTTTACTTTCCCTGGCATTATTGAAGAACCCGGCTGCATTGGAGGAAGATTTATTTCATTGAACCCTGCCCTTGGTCCGCTCGATAGAAGTCGCAAGTCATTACAGATTTTGGAAAGTTTTATTGCAAGCCGTTTCAAAGACGCTGAATACATTACAAAGGCACCCGTGTCTTGAGTCGATTCTACCATATTTTCGGCACCAATCAGATGTAGCTCAGTAATTTCTCTTAGGAAGAAAGTCACATTGTTTGTATATTCTTTGTCTGCATTAAGTCCCGTTCCGATAGCCGTTCCGCCTAGATTTATCTCAAGTAGAAGTTTAGCGTTTTGGTTCAGCCTGTCAATCTCTTCATCCAAGGTAACCGAATAAGCCTCAAATTCTTGCCCAAGCGTCATAGGTACGGCATCTTGAAGTTGGGTGCGTCCCATTTTAATCACCTCTCTAAACTCGAATGCTTTCTTATGAAATGAATTGACCAACTTCTCAAGAATAACTATCATTTTCCTGTGTTTGTAATATGCACCAATTTTGACTGCGGTTGGATAAACATCATTGGTTGATTGTGAGAGATTGACATGGTTATTCGGATGGCAGAATTCATATTCACCTTTTTCATATCCCATAAGACCCAATGCACGATTTGCTATCACTTCATTGGCATTCATGTTGGTGGAAGTCCCGGCTCCACCCTGCATGAGGTCTACAACAAAATGGGTATGGTATCTCTTGTTTGCAATTTCTCCACAAGCTTGGTAAATGGCCTCGAATACTTCTTTTTTCAGATCACCTGAAACGTAATTTGCTTTGGCACATGCTTTTTTAATTTGTGCTAGTGCAATGATAAAATCTGAATGGTGAGAGATGGCAACTCGTGTGATATTAAAATTTTCAATAGCACGCAATGTCTGAATACCATAATATGCCTCAAATGGTACGTCCCTTTCTCCTAAGAGGTCATGTTCTTTTCTTGTGTCACCGGAGAGGTATTGTGCCGCAGTTCCGACCGCTCTATTGGTTGTGTATCGCAAGCGTCTGGAAATCATTCTGGTGATTTCTGCCAATATTTTTGCGGCGATTCGTGGTTTCTCTTCCAATATCATATTAAAATCGCTTCGCTCAAGAGTTAGCACTTTTGTATCTTCGGCACATCTGGCGTTGGTCGCATGAAGATAATCGTCAAGCAAAGCACCCTCGCCCAAAGGATCTCCTTCGTAATATGAAGAAACAATAATCTCGTTGCCTGGCTCTGGAATTTTGAGCAACTCAACAATGCCTGATTTAATGATAAAAAGCCTACATCTTTTATGATATTGTTCAAAGAGAAACTCACCCGTTCTATAAGATTCCAATACAAACTTCTCAGAAACTATTTTAATTTCATTCTCGCTAAGATTAGAAAAAAGTGTTATTTTCGATAAATACTCAATTTTTTCTTCTAAAGCCATTTCTTCTAAAGTCATTAGTATTTTCCTTTTTTTTTATTGCTAATAATCTAGGACGAAAGAATATTTCCCAAGTTCCAACTTATGGAATTTATAATCGCTATCTAATTGTTTTAACAACTTATAAAAATTTGATGAATGATCCATTATTTTTGTGTGGCAAAGTTCGTGATAAATCACAGAGTTTGAGAGCTTCTCATCCAACATTATCAATCTCCAGTTGAGGTTTATGCTTGTGGCACAAGAGCATGAACCCCATCTTTTTTTTGCAGAAGATATTTTAAAATTATTAAACTCTAATCCAGTTTCGTGTGATAATGTGCAAATTCTAGCCTCCAAGATTTCACGCGCCATATTTTTCAGAAAAAAAGTGATTACAGCCTTCTGATATTCTTTATCGTTTATTTTTTCTAAAAATACTAAAAGATTTTTACCTTTAAAATGAATTCGGTTTGTAGAACTTTTGAATGTCTTGATTTTGAACCATTTACCGCCAATCAGAATTTTTTTAATTCCAAATAATTTATTTGCTTCATTGTTTTTTAAATTATTTTTTAAGTTAACTATATTTCTTTTCAGGGCTTTCTCAATCCATTTCTTGTGCTTTTCTAATATTTCGTCAGTGTCTTTTGTGGTGAAATTGCTCGGAACCCGAATTTTTATCTCCGAATGTGGACTGACTTCAATCGAATAAGTTTTCCTTTTCGATTTTGTTATAATAATATTTTGCTTATTAAACATTTAATTAGATTTTCTTTGATAGTTGCTTTTCCCAAAACTTTACTTGCAATTTAAATATATTGATTCGCTTGATTTTCAATTACTTAATAAAAAATAAACTTATTTTCAACACCTGCTGGGAGGATCCGAGGCTGGAGGGGTATTTGCTGAAAATAAAGGGTAGTGACAGAGTTTTAACAATGTCATCTGCTGGCTGTAACTTGTTAGAATATTTACTAGATAGCCCAAGCATCGCACCGTCGAAATTTCCTTGGTAATGTGACTTCAGCTCATCGGCTGAAATGTCACCTTTCAAATAACTTTCCTCAGCCTGCCGGAGCATCACATCAGCTCGAGTTTTGAACTTCCCATCAACATCAATGTACAAAATGGGATTATTCCCAGCGTAAATATACGAACTTTGATTCGGAAATTTCGATTTTAATGGATCAGTCGAGAAAAAACGTGCCAAGCGACTGGCGTAAGTCCTTGCACCATAATCGATTGTGTTGTTTTTCCCAGCTATCTCATTGTCGTTCTCCTTGCCATTATATCCGTAGGGATATGCCTCAGATGACCTCGAAATATCCGAAATTAATGAGCCAAATGGATAATAATTGCTCACCGAAATGTTGTTCGTGTAAAATTTCGAGCCAAATAAACTCGGCTCTTTCACATCAGAAATGACGACTCGCTCGCTCCCCAAATGATCTTTTATCGCATAGGATTTGCCCCCTTTTATGCCCACTTCGCGTGAGAAAGTCCCACTTGGATTTAGTGAATCTGAGAAATAATCGTTTAATTCTGTAGAATAAACCACATTATTCGGTCGAACGATTCCGATTCTGCCTTGAGCTTCGGAGCCATAAATGTGCCACTCGGTCAGGAACACATTGCTATTTTCATCGGCACAAGGGATTTCGTCATAGCCCAAATAAATCAGATCATAAATGCCTGAAACTTCCAGAGATCCATTTGTTATCCGCAAAGTATCGACGTGAACCGAGTTGGTGTCGTTGGGAAATGGAAAAATATCAACGTCGTAAAGCTCTGGGATTCCTGAACTTAAGGAGTAATTCGATGAACAGACTTGACCGACTTCTCCAGCATCGGCGTAAGCTTCTGAGGTGAAATTGATGCAAATACAGGAATTATTACTCGAATTATCGCTCGGGAAATTCGAGTAAACTGCCAAAACTTTGCCACCCGCATCTCGGGCGTAGACCTCATAATAATCGCCCACATTGTGGGCTTGAAATTAATTCTAAACCGCCACTCGCATTGCAAAGCGACGGATGGAGCGACTAAAAAAAAATGAATCTTTGCATTTCAAAACCCACGAAGTGGGCCGATGCGATTGTAGGCATAATTTCCAGAATCTTGATCTTCGATGTCGCCGGAAAATGAGTTTGAGCCGACCAGATCGTCCACATATTCGAGCTGATTTGAGTTTGTTGGGTAATGATAAAGTAGCTCATCCATGTCTGAACTGTTTGAGCTAACTGTATTAGAACCAGTGCGATACAGAGTTTGGATATTAGAATTTGCGTCGTAGGTGTAAGAGCTGGAAAATTCATCTGAGACGTAAGGTTGGCCTTCTGAGAAGCGTGTTCCGAAGTCAAAGTTTTGGCTTTTTGTCAGCCGTCCTATTTGGTCGTAATCGTAATTTTGCCCTCGGTTTATCAACTTTCGTTTGTGAAATGCACTTGTGTCGAATTGGTAGCTGCTTTGAATTGCGGAGATATTTCCGTCAAAAAGTTCGGCATTATCTTCGGCTGTGAGCTTGTTGTAAAACAGTTTATCGGAGTCCAGATATGCGGCATTTAACACATCTTCGGAGTTGTAATCATTCAAGAAATACTCGTTGAGTTGTCCGTAACTATCTGGGGGATATGAGCTTGTAGCACTCGCCGTTCCTCCGTCAAGCCCAGGGTCATTGGCGCCTGTAAACGGATAATTTATACTTTTGAGCCAGCCATTTATCGTGTAAGTATAGTCTAGTCCCTGCAGGCTATCTTCGCCAATTTCGACTCGGCGGAGTGGTCCGTGGGGATAATATTGATAGCTTGCGTCTCGCTCCCAGAGTTCGCCGTGGCGGCTTGTTTCGACTTTGATCAGGCGGGAATCTTCGTCGTAGGAATAGCGGTGGTAGAATTCGTCGCTGCGGTCACGGTTGTAGATTAAACCTAGTAGATTTCCGGATATTGGGTCGTAGTCGTAGTCTACTTTGAAGCTCAGCATGTTTGGAAGAAGCCTTCCTCCATTTGTGTCAAGTACCAACGATTTTACTACATAATCAAGGTTTCCACGCCGGTCATATGAGAAATAAGAGCGGGTTATCGTGTGTAAATCCAGCACGCCATCATAGCTGTCTCCGTGGTCGTGGCGGCCGCTAGTTCCTATACGATTTCGTACGTTTTTAATCTTAAATGTTGGATGGTATGGCGGTGGTAAATCTATTGCGTAAGAATAATTGTAGTTTTGCACCCAGGGATATTCATAATTTTCAACAATTATTTCAGCTTCCAAGAACGTCCCGCTCAGACCTGCTTCCCAAGGACTAAAAGTCAGTGAAATCTCGCCAATTTCTAATTGCCTACCTTGTGTGTCGTAGTTGAAATATGTGTAGCGGTCTCGTGGTTTTTGCTTTGCGTTTTGGGTGAACCTGAGCTGACCTGCCAAATTATACCAATTCCTGATTTCATCTGCGTCTTCAGGCGTTTGGCTACTGACAAGTTGCCCCAAAGAATTATAGGAATAGCTTGATGAAAATGTGTGATTTGGCAAACTATCACGTGTAAAACTCATACTCAAATCCACACCACCGGGCGGAATTGTCTTCACTAAATTTCCTGAGCGGTCGTAATAATAGAGCGTATAATGCTGGTAGCCTTGATTATAAGAAAGTGTCGTAGTGTGCGAAAGTGCTGAGAAATCAAGACATTCTGCTCCATAATTATCGGACGCAATCTCGCCCCTTGCGCCTGCCACCGAATCGATGAGTGAGTTTAGTCGTGCTTTTGTATCACGGAGTGCTTCTTGCTCGCAGGTCAAATAGACTTGGCTTGGGCGAGTGGATGTGCCACTCGAGAATGTCCAAGAAGCCGGCTCCACCCAACGGAAATATACTGAGTCTAGTTTCTCGTCTTGGAGTTTATTGCCAATCCAGCCGAGTGTGAATGTGGTGGTGAACCCGCTGCTATCCAAGGTGCACTCTCTGTGCATTCTGAGTTCTTCACCGACGGGGATTACGGTAAAGGTTGAGGCATCTCTATTAATGAAAAAATTCTTTGTATAATTTATTGCATCTGCAAAATCCTGTGGGTAACTATAAGTATTAGAAAAATAGCCTTGTTCATAATTTTCAAAAGTATTAGAAACATTTGAATAAGCACTATCAATACAGTAACTTACGCCAGTCTTATCATCAAAATCTACTATACCATAACAAGAAAAGAATGTGTTCGATCCTCTTCTTATCAACAGCCCTTCTGTTTCATCGTATGGATCTCCCCACCCTATTGAAGGTGTTTGTTTGGAAAGACAGCAATCCCAAGGATTCTCAGGCAAGCGTCCTTCGTACACATAACAATTTAAATCGTTATAAATGTCCTCCAATTCCAAACATTTCTTCGTCTCACCTCCACCATGATGTCCCCATTGATAATTATTATTATTATTATTATTATGATATGTAGGATTATCAAACTCAACAGTCAAAATACTTGCAAGAGTATCAAGAGATATTGTTTTCGACGGTTTGGCGGTATTGTCACCGGAGTATCCATTCCAAGTGAATGCTGGGTCGAATGTGGAAGACAAATCATAATTATATGTGAGAATGGCCTTGAAATTATCCATCTCCTCACCTGTTCCAACAAATGTCATTGAAGTATACTGCTGGGCGGGTGGGCCATCCAATATCCAATCATTTGTGACCACTGAATCTGTCCAAATGGTGAATGTACAAGTCGATTGCAAATCACTTATTATATTTGTCGCCATCGTGTCGAGCTGGGAACGAAGTACGTCATAGCAATAACCCTCTCTATCATAAATCACCTCGTACTCACCTGTTAAATCAGAAAGGTAAGCCCCGTCTCCTTCGATGGAGAGGCCTTGCTCGTGATATAGATCCTCCAAGCCCTCAAGGATTGTGACGCGTCTTCTTTCAGCAGAAAATGTACATGAATTGTAAAGAGAATCTCGTATCATTGGATACAAAGAATAAAGAGGAACACCATACATTTGCCCACTGCCACCTTTATCGCCTTCAATATTTGTGTTTGAGTTGGCAAGACAACGGTAGAACTCTTCCCATTTTTTTTGGTCTTGATTGTCTTTTGTCAGAACTCCGCAGTCGTCCTGATCCCAAGCATTTGTCGAATCGTAGGAATATGTGACAGAGCAATTCCTAAAGGCTTGATTGTTACTCTGATCATTAGAATCAAACCATTTTGGATTTTTATAAAAATATTGATGAGCCTTCGACAAATAACCTGAATTTCCGAAAGCTGACTCTGACATACCTTTTATAGCTTTGCCAGTTTGGTTTAGAAAATTTTGCAGAAGATTAAAATCTTTATCAATAGCCACCGAATCTGTATCAATATACTGAAACATTGACTTGTCAAGATTATCAACAATCCCAGTCCACGTGTTCCACAAATCACAAATGTCATATCCGCAATAAGTGTCTGCAATCATGTTAGTGATCAGTAGGTTGAATGCGCCATTTCCTTGGTTAAACCCTCCCCCACTTGCTGGATAAATTCTATTTCCAGTAGTTTCAAATGACTTATCATAAAAGTAGTTCCAGCTATCATTAAAATTTTCATTTGTCCAAGTGTAGGAATTAAATGTATTGCTCCATTTGTCCTTCATATATGATTCGAATGAATCTGGGCTTATATCTGGTGGACATCGCTGGCAACTAAATTCTGGGATATTGATACTGCCGTAGCAAGTTGAGCTAAAATTATATATGGTGTTCGAAGCATTATGGGTAAAAGCATTCCTACCAAAAGAAACCGCAATAGTAGGGTCAGTGATATAGGAGTAGAAATCTTCAATCTTTGTTGCCGTCGATGAGAAGAGAGCATCAATTTCTGTGAACACATCGCCCAGCTCAGCTGTCAATTCTGTTTTGACTTTATTTTTTGCTATACGAGCAAATGTTTTCTGATCAGAAACTTTTAACGGATCTTTTGGATTGGAGATTCGTCTTTCGAACTGGTAAGTTCCCTCATCTGCCAGAGTGAAAACTGCAGACTCGCTTATGAGCGAATCCTCACAAGTCTCCCCCAATTTCCAATTTGCCGAACCCGCACCATCTGGGAGAATTAATTCACCCGTCTGCACGTTGCGGGCAAATACCTGTATATTAAATTTGCAGGTAACACATTCTGATTGGCAATCTATTCCCTGGGGCGTAAAAGTGTGCGGATCAAATGAAAAATTCAGAAATACTTGAGTATTCGGTTCGCTACTTGTTATTTTTTTTAAAACTCTTGTTCCACCATCACCATATGGCATTTCATCATTTAGCCACTCAACAATTTGGCTGGGATTATAAACGGCTTCGTCATCTGAGAGTGGGTCGAAATAGGTTTTGCTTGCATGGACATTCACAGCAGAAGCAATGGTTTGCCCGTCTTTATCTACATACCGAACAGAAGAATTGCCATTTGCATCCCTTGTGATAATTTTTCGAGTTGAGGTGGCAATGGGGGTTTCTGTTCCAAAGATTGGCAAAAGCTCAGCTTCGGTGACATCTGAATAGAATATTTTATTGGTATTGCCAGAGCCGATTCTGTGATGATATCCAGATGCCGATTGTTCTTTGGTCCTTCTGGTACCGTCGGAATAAAACGAAGTCCTTGAGTAAGGAAAAAATGTTGTCGAGTTTAAATTTTTTCCACTTGTTGGCACAAATTTATTGTTTAGTTCGGGTTCAAAAGTCCCTGAATAATAATTAAAACTTGAACTATAAAATGATAATGGATTTGGATTTTTGTAATTTGCGGTGCCAGAGCTAATTGATAAAGAATCCGAAGTGTCAAAATCTTTTGCTGTGAACAGACCTGAATCTGTTGCCATAAGCTCTGATTTGAATGAGAGATGGTTGGCAGCAGTCAATGGCACCGGCAAACTCGACACTGCCATACGTCCTGAGTAATCGTAGATGGATTGCTTAACTACTGGCATTCCATTGGATTGAATAAAGGTCTGTTCTTGGATAGGATTGAGAGAATTGTCGGCATATATTATGTTTTCTGCAAGCACTGTTTTTCCTGAACTGGATTTATCCTCTCCTCTTTTGCGTCCCTTTGTGAAATTCCTAGAATATATCCAGTTCTTGTTTGCATCGAATTGTTTGTAATAGAACAAACCACATTTTACGTTATAGCTAGAACTATTGTCTAGATCGACCACCGCACCTTGGGAGAATGTCTGAGAACCTGCAACAACTTCCGACCAGGCACCCCAATTCTTTGCATTTGCAATTCCTCCATCATAGAAGTTACCAATCGGGCGAACCCTCCAAGTGTAAAACCCACCCCCCTTGGCCAGAGTTAAATCTATAAATGTATTAGAATTACCTGTTTCAATAATTACAGACTTCTCCCAATCAACTCTTGCCTGTATTTTGCTTGTCGAGTAATTGGCTGGATTTGATTCTTCTCTTATATTATACAGTTTTTGAATTTGAATCTGATAATTTGGAAAATCTGTGAGTTCGCAACCCTGAAGTTCTGGGTTTTGTTCCCAAGAGAAACGAACTGGAGACTCTGCAAAATCCTCGTCACTTTGAGTAAAGGTTGGGGAAAGCGGAGTTGCAAGTGGCATAAATATATCATCTGGATAATTCTTGACCAATGCACTCACACGGTCTTCTTTGGTATAAAACAGTTCAAATCTTAAATCCTCCAAATACTGAGCATTTAAATTTCCTAGGTCAACTATTTCATCAATTCTAATAGAACTATATCCATAGGCATAACTTGTAATATCAAAATAAAATAATGCCTCGGGTGTTAAACCCTCGGAGCTAGAAATCCTCAAATTACGAGAAGTTGAATACAGAAATGGAGGAAATTGAAGATTCATATCTGGTAAAAAAGTAAAATCCACACGAATATTAAAATCAAAAGCAGCGTCTTTTCCCAGTTCATAATCTTTCTCTCCAAGGACTAACCTTCCATATAGAGAATATTTCTTGGGCTGAGTTCTGTTACAATAAACTGTGGGTGGATCTTTTTTGAGGACAAGCGACCTAGGAGAAAAAGTATTCGAGGTCAGATCAGAGCCAATAACTGATACTTTCTCAACAATATCCTGATAATCATACAT
>JAJRPT010000129.1 GCA_024280675.1 Bacteroidota bacterium | reverse complement strand
CGATGGCAAATGCTGGACCGAACACAAACGGAAGTCAATTTTTTATTACTCACGTGAAAACAGCTTGGCTCGACGGAGCCCACACAGTTTTTGGGAAAGTTTTAGAAGGTCAAGATGTGGTAAATTTGGTCGCTCAATTTGACAAGATAATTGAAGCCACAGTCCAAGGTGCGGTTTATCAAGAAATGATGAATTTGCAAGAAGCAGTCGATGATTGGAATGAAATTTTGGACAACAACTTCCCGAATCTCACAGCGGCAAAGCCATTGGAAGACTATCCCACTCCACTTAGCTCTGTGAAAAATAATTCAGCTGATTTGCTTGTCTACCCAAACCCAAGTAGTGATTTTATTTATCTAGAATTAGAGGGCATTTCTTCTTTTTCACTTAAAATAATTGATTTGTTTGGTGAGAATATTTATTCAGCAGATAAAATAAATTCTAATAAAGTGGATGTTTCAAATTTTGATGCGGGCGTTTACTTCATAGAAATCCGTTCAAGCAATGGGGAGCTTCTTGGGATTCAGAAGATAATCAAGAACTAAAAAAAAGAGTACATTTATTTTACTGCATTATTTTCAAGGCTAGTGTAACAAAAGCGTAAGTAAACTGTTAATAGAATACACCGATTATATTCGGACTAAGAAACTATTGTTGATATAAGTTTTTATGGCTTGGAGCCAAGGGAAGCATTTACGTTTATGCCATGCTGTTTGGCTTGCTTTACAAATAATAAAATCTCCGATATTAGCTCTTCAAGATCTTTTGAAAGCTGAGTATCATTCGATATTTTATGGAAAAGCCCGCCTTCTCGTCTTAAATCGGACAACAACTCATCCATTTTTTTTATAACAGGGTCAAACGAGGACAATGTGCTGTTGGCATTTGTAAGCGTTAAATCAAGGGTTGAAAAAGTAGACCTCAAATCTTGTAGCAACAGAGTCACATCTTCGGAGTTCTTGTCAATAAGTGTGTCAAAGCTAGCAATCAAATCATTGGCATTGCTCAAAGTAGCCCGCAAACCATTTTGCCCAGAAAAGACATTGTTGGCATTGTCTACAAGCTCTACCATGCCTGAGGAAATATGTCTTATCTCGGATGAAAAGGCGGTGTCGGCAAGAAGAATGTTGAAAGAACTTGCTAAAGTATCAAGTTTTCTGATAAGGGATACGACATCTTGGGAAACCGAACCAACTATGGCAACTAGCTCACCAAAATCTGGTGTGTTTTGTCCCTCGATTGGTTCGCCACCAGGGAGTGGGTCGGTGTTATTATTTTTTCCACCCAATTCAACATCAATTTTCTTTCCACCAGTTATCTCTTTTATTAATATTCTTGCACTAGCGTCTGAATAGAATGTCACTTCCTCGCTGAGTTCAGCACTAATTAAAACATAGTCCTCTTTGACTCGTATTTTAGAAATCTTGCCCATTTCAACACCAGATATGAATACTGGCTCTGAAACCTGCAAGCCACCAGCATTATCAAAACGGAACTCTACAGTGTTCTCCCCAGAGGAAAAACTGAAATCATTGCCCAACATAAGACCAATCACAAGAAGAACTATTGCCGATAAAGACATAATACCGACTTTTAACTCTATGTGTTTCTTCTGATTGGGCATTTTAGTTCCGAGACAAATTTCGCTTTATATAAATTACAAGACGCAAACTAAGAAAATTTAGTCCATTTCAATTTTAATAAAATCTCACAAAAAAACCCGCACATAGTTTTTACCACGTGCGGGATTTGTTTATTGTCTGTTAAGTTTAGAACAATAGTAGTTTTTTGTAAAAGAGAAAGTGTAGCCTCTTGGATTTTAAACCCAAAAGGCACACCTTCTATTATTTATTTCTGAACTACTATGTCACGTGTGAATTCTTTACCACCTGCACTTATGCGAAGGAAATAATATCCACTTGACAAGTTCTCAGCCGAGACTGTT
The DNA here is from genome assembly GCA_024280675.1 of Bacteroidota bacterium. Lineage (GTDB taxonomy): Bacteria > Bacteroidota > Ignavibacteria > Kapaibacteriales > UBA2268 > JAJRPT01. The sequence continues at coordinate 24,268 of JAJRPT010000129.1, read as the reverse complement.
AGTTGGTGAGAACCTCTAGATAACAACTCATCCTCGTGAAGAGTTAGTATTTCAAGACCAGCACTATTAAATAGCTTAGCTGTTACTCTTTCTGCCGATGGCAAAGAGAAAGTAAGATTAGTTTCACTAGCAAATGGAGTAGGATAAGCAAGTCCTGCATAGAATTCATCTTGAGGAATATCTTCTACATTTGTACCCGGTAGTTTGATACTAAACAATCCAGAGCGAGAGTATTCAAGATTCTCATTACCAAGGTAAAGAGCTCTGAGTACGCCTGTTTCTGTAGCTACAGGGCTTACTAACCAGTTGTAGTTGTAAGTAAGTGCGTTTACTGAATTTTCAACCGATTCCCAAGTAGCTCCAGCATCTGAGGAGAATTGCAAGTCGAATCGTGCTACATTGTCAGATTCCCAGCGAACAGTTGCATTGTCATCGATCTCAAGATTAATCTCTTGACCATCAACTGGAGATGTGATTGCTAGTTTGCCTGCTAGTACTCTAAATGGTGAGGACTGTGCAAGGAATTGATTAGTTTCAAAATCAAACATTGAAATAACTCCACGATCTGTGTTAATGCCACTTGGCACTTTCCACTGAACCTCAGCTGACTGAGAGTTAGCTATTGGTACAATTTCTGTCCATCCAGTTGTTCCGTTTGCAGAGAATGAGAATCTAATAGATTTTGGAGAATCCACCATCCACTTGATTGTTGCAACTTCGCCGCCATAATAAATCGGATCTGAAGTAGCTGGCTTGGTAATGAAGTTCTGAGGAACTTTGATTGTAAACATATTGTCTGAGCGATCAATTTCGTTTCTAGTAAGGGCATCAACCATTCTTATCATACAATCTGTTGCGTCAAACTCTTCTACCACCCAGTCATATTTAGCACTAATCAATTCAAGAGACGAAGCGTTTAGCTTGAGCCATGAATCACCACCATCGACGGTTAGCTCTAAATCAATTTGAGATACATCGCCAGTTGTTGTCCAATATACGACTGCCATGTCTCCTGCCTTCCATACCTCACCACCATTAGGATAGGTAATCATTGCAGGCGTTGGGTCGCTAGGGTTGTCGGCACCATCAAGATGCTTTTCACCAAATTCAGTGATTTGATTTCCATCAATATCCCAAATCTTGAGGTTGCTCCATGCGTAGTTGAAATCTTCTCCAGATTCTGGATTACGAGCCTCGAAGCGAACAGTCGCAACTAATTCTTTCTCGTAAGGTACAAATTCGCCTGTCTGTTTTACTGACTTGCCTAGCTCAGGAACAAAGACTTTTCTGTTGTCATAGTTAATTTCGACTGTACGAACATTAACCTTTGGCTCAAGAGTTGCAAATGTTGGACCAGAGTAAATACCACGGTATCCATTTCTTTCTTCTACTATAGGATTCGGATCCTTAGCCCATAGACTAGTTTCTGCACCCTCTAGAGATATGTAATTGAATTGATTGTTGTCATAGCTTATCTCAAAAGTACAGTGACCTGGCGCCCATGGGCGACCATTGTTTTTCAAGTAGAAACTTACTTCTACATAGTTTGTACCCTCGATATAAGAAGATGTAGCATAGACATCAAAGTCAAAGGCTTCGCCATTTTGTAATGAATTACGGACTTTTGATTTGCCATTTTCTACTCTTGATCTGTATTTCTCAGGATTTGCTAAGATATGGTTTACTCTTTGATTCAGTTCTCTTGAATAGACAAGATCATCAACATTAAGATCATTATAGATGCCATGCTCGCCTATATCAATGATTGAACCCTGAGAAGCAGCGTCATTATAGAGGCTATCCCAAGCAATTACATCAAGTATGGAAGCGTTCAATCCAAAGTTACGGTCTACTATCGTACGGTCATCTGCGTCCACTAGAGAATCACCCGTTACATCGGAGCGGTAGTTTGTAGAAACCGCATCCAAATAAACTTGAGCAATATCAGAACTAAGAATCTGCCCGTCACGAAGTACATCGCCTGCAACCATTGCCGCTAGTCCATCGGCTGTATCGGCGGTGAGACCTATATTGAAATGTAATCCAGTACGTCCATAATCTGAAGCGTTTTCGTCTGTTTCTAATGCACCCCATGCCGCATAGGAGTTGCCCATGGTCAGAGACGCTGCGTTTGAAGCAGAAATACTGTCGGTCACATCACCATCCCACATTTGGAAATCCCACCCTGATTCGATTCCCCAAGTTCCAGTGTCATCTCCAGAAAGGAGGAATGGAACAGCATAGCGGGAAAGAACAGGAAGGTGGTTGCGGTGTTCTATGAGTACAAAGTAGGTAGAATCTTGAAGTTCGCTAAATACAAACTCCACATCACCAAAGCGTGAACCACCAGAAAGACGACTGTTAGCTCCAAAAGGATCTTTGGAAACATAGTCTGCATCTGATGTGTCTTTAAGTTTTGGTGAAGTAGCTGGTCTGCCACCTTGATCATTATAGATGGAAAGTTTCAATGCACCGTCACTCCAAACAGAACCTAATCTACCAGTAAAGGCATTACCACGACCCCTTTGGTATCCCTCAAGAAGGACACGCATGGTGAAGTTGGATTTTGCAGTTACTGTGAAATTAGATGATTGATCCTGAAGTGTAGACCAAGTAAGATAATCATATCCCACTGGTGCGTTGATTGTAGCTTCTGCCTTAATTTGTAATTGTGCGTCATTTATTTCAGAAACTGGGAATGATGCTTGTACATTGTTTGGAAAATCTGATTTTGTATAAGTTGCACTTAGGTTACCAGCAAACTGAGTAAGTGGAGGATTAGTTCCAGGGAACTTGTAAGAACTTGTAAGAGGAAGACTAAAAGCGTCTTCTACAAATGTACCAAGCCCATCCACATCAGAGGAAGTTGGATCATAGCGTGAACCACCATTACTTGACCATTCAAGATAAGAATCTGTAGTTGTTGCTAGGTCTCCAGTCTGGAAACCATCTTTGTCATAGTTGAAACCAATCCAACGTACTTTAACGTCTGTGTCAGATTCTTTAATCTTAGCACCAGCCACTGGCTCTACTAATTTGATGAATGGCTTCGCCGCTGTGAATTTAACGCCATTATTGACCTTAATTCTTGCAGCAAGTGAATCTGTTGCACCATTGATTACCGAATATAGAGAATTGTTTACTTGATTGTCTGCAACCACTGAACCACCGTCAAAATCAAAAGATGCAATTAGGTTCGTCCTAGCTGCTTCCAACAATTCAGATGCCTGAACATTGGCAACACCTTGCATAAATAATGTAAGTGCTGTTGGCTCTGATCCATTTGTCGCAGATCCGCCCGGTGAGGCATTCCAATATCGTATACCTTTTAAAGCACCGATGAACGATCCATTAATCCTTGAAGTTGTTGTAATTGTTCCCGAAGTTGTGGTAGACTCATTCAAATACCATCCAAGATAGGTTGGGTATTCGTTATTGTCATCGATAACCACAGATGTAGCATCTATTAGAGAACCTGTTAAATCCGATTGGAGGTTGCCATCGACATACATTTTCACACTTGGAGCAGAAGTACCATTGCCTAAATTTGTATAAACGGCAAGGTGAGTCCAGGTTGTATCCGATGATACTGTGTTTGGAATTATGACTTTGTCTGAGCTTGAAACCGCACTCAAAACTTGACCTGCTTTTGTTCCAATGTCAAGTTGAAGTTGCCCGCTGGCAAGAATTTTCACTGAGTAATGTAGATTTCCGCTAACTGTATCAGCTTTTGTAATAATTGGGAAGCTGCCCTCGGTAGTTGTTGGCAATCTATAAGGACTTACCCAAGCCTCGAACATAGCCTCGCCACCAAGAAGATTCATGCCCTTTCCGCCCGCAATTTCAATAATTGAATTCTCGCCCGTGTTCTCGAGAACAAAGTATGGAGCAAGTTCAAAAGAAGCTGTTGTATCGGCAATTGCCGTTTGGTTGTTAGCCGAGGTTCCAGCAAGACGCAGCATTAAGGTTTTCGAGTAGTTGGAATCACCAGGAGCTACTGCTTGTAGATCATTGTATGACCCAACTGAAGTAGTAGACTGGTACGGCTCCCAATTATCTGAACCATCTTCGACATCGATATCATCGAGTAGTAATCCAGACTCGTCAATAGCATAAGCCCAAGACGTACCGCCATCACGAGAGTATTGCAATAACATATCAGAGCCAGCACTAGCTTCGTCACCAACTCCATAGGAAGCCCAACGGACTTCAAATGTTGAAGCAGATAGATTTTTCACACCATCACTTGCCGTTGGAGACAAAATTCGGATGTGAGCTAAATCTGGTCGGTAAGGATAAAGCTCGACTTGAAGCTCTCTTGGATCATTTGGATCTCCTTCGTACCAGCCAATCTGGTCTGCACCCTCTTGGTTGGATTGATCTCCAGAAGATTTTACATGATTTGCAAGGTCTGTTGAAATGCCTTTGAATGAATAATAGGCTCGTAGTCCATATCTTATATCTGTGTTTCCTGAAACCATTGTAGCAGGAGTTGTGACACCTGGCATTTGAGTTCTTATATCACTTTGTGTAAGTGCATCTCTCCACATTTTTACTTCTTTGATACCGCCCGTGAAATATTTATTAACGTTTGCCGCACCATTTGGATTAATTCCAATCCAAATATAATGCCCACCTGTACCACCACCATTGTTATCAACTGGAGTGATGTCGGTTGCGTTTGTGTTTGTATATTTATCTACTAGCTCACCATTTACATACAGGCTTAATATATTTTTATCAAGAACACCTGCAATATGATACCAGTTGGCACTCTGACCAAGGTTTCCATCGATTGGAGTTTGGTTTGCAACAGCAGTTAGTGCAGTGGGCGAAACAAGAGTTGCTATATAGTCGCCACCATTTTGACCACGACCCACACCGCCTACACTTTCTTTTACTCTAAAGGCTGGGTATTTTCCCTCTGCCAAATACAGCATTGCCACGCCTTCTGTGGCTGAGTTTTCGCCTGCAAGTGCAATGATGCCAGTTTCAGTGTCGCCACCCGCATGAATTTCACTCATGTTTACCCATGCTTCCAATGTTAGTTCTGTATGATAGTCTATCACATTTTTAGTTTTCACATATTTTGTACCATCAAAATACAAGAAGAACAATCTTGAAAGAATGAATGTTGCATCACTCGTGCCAGAAATAGTTCCGTTGGCACGGTTTGCTATTGAATCGGTAGTTGAAGTTTCTGCAAGCTGAAGTATTCTTAGTTTTGCACGTTCTGAACGTTCAGCAAATAGCGGATCATCATCCCATATTACCCTTAGAATACCACCATAACCGTCTCCTGCTCCAACAGGCAACTGACTACCATCGGCTTGTGTGATATAATATCCACTATTGACACCACTTGTAGCCGTTATCTCGCCATTACGATAGTTAATTAAATTAGCAGTTCCTATTGTCGTTGCGGAGTTTCTAGTTTCTGCTACTCTTAAAAACTCATTCCAATCTGTATTGTTTGCGTCTGTTGAGTATGAAAATGAATATGCAAGCTCATTGGATGTCCCATATTTCTTAGTCGCAGAAGGGGTGATAAGTCCAGACCGCTCAAAATATATTGGGTATCCAGCAATACCATTCATAAAGGAATACACCTTGTCACGATTGACTGCCTCATTTGGTCCGTTAGGATTTAGTATATCAATTCCTTTTATAGCCATGGTTGGAACGGCAACAAGCGAAAGATTGCCGTCTGTCAAAGATGCCGCAGTATCAAGGGTTACGCCATCACCATAGCCCAAAAGCTCAAACTTACCAATCGAAGGAAGTGTGTTTAATGCAAAATTTGCATTGTCACCCGCACCAAGTGTAGCGTGGTTGATTATATCAAAGACCAACATACCAACAAAAGTACCTTTGCCTGAGTTTCCTACGGCAACAACATTGCCCGCAACTTCACCATTTTCTGGATTAGAAAGAGACGATTGCATTGAGTAGACATAGTTTGATCCATCATTTGAAGCCTGTACCGAAATGGCATTATAACCATTGGCACTGTGAAAAGGCGACGTGATTTGTTCATAAGCCGAATTTCCTTCAAGAGATGTTAGAATGGAATCGGTTGTTTGCGGCGCATACCCTGAGGATGCAGCCGGTTGTAAAAATGCTGTGTTATAAGTAACAGCCATTGAGAACGAAGCGATGCTTTTTGCACTGCTATTATCTTTTCTGAGCCAAAATTCGACACCAAGTTGATCGCCCATACGTCTTTGATTGAGTTCAAGAGTGTAATCCTGGGCAAAAATCTCAGTGGTCGTAATTATCAACGCTATAAGCATCAAGAGTAGGCCTTTTCCTTGGCGTGCTTGAAATACTTTCGATGATTTGAAATTCATAATGAAACCTCTGATTATTTTTTAATATTTTTATTCTATTTATTAATACTTTGTGCCAAGCTGGGGGAGGAGTGAGTTCCTTCTCACTCCCCTCGCATTCCTTGGCTCAAAATCACAATTATTATTGAGTCTGAGTATAGACTTCGCTAGCATCTGTTGAAACTCTAAGTGTATAGCTAGTTGCAGGAGTAGGCTCACCCGCATCACCAAATACTTTGATGATGAATGGACCAGTCCCAAGATTGTTGATGACGATTACCTCGTCGCTTGTGCTTTTAATTTCAGAGTTTCTCAACAATGTCATACTTGATACTCCGCCGGAAGCGTCATATATTTCAAGATTACAATTTGAACTCAGGCCAGACACTCTAATTACTGCATTGTTCTTAGTCGAAGGCATGCGGAATTTAAAGTAATCTTCGTCGCCAGAGCCAGAGATTGAAGAGCTAATGTCAATGTCAGTCTGAATATTGGCCGCCGTTGCTGAATCTGAATGAACTCCAAAATCACCAGTAGATGTTGTAGCATATACAGGATTTTGATTAGTGTCATCTGTCCAAGCCGATGAAGAAGCGTAGTTGCGAGTCGCACCCGATCCCTCATATTCAAATACTTGGAAATAGTATCTTGTGTTAGGAGACAATCCGCTCACATCAAGAGCTACAGCACCGTTTGCCGTTCCATCATAAATTACATAAGATCCAGCAGCAGTTTGCCCAGTTCCAACATCGCCTACAGCTCCAATATCCAAGGTCTGGGTATAAGTCACACCATCAGTTGGTTCTACAGGGGCAAGACCTTGTCTCATAACCACTACTCTCGAGCCACTTGCTCCTGTTGCTTGGAATATCTCATTAATTCTAAGAGAAACAGCAGTGTGTGCAGCTGGAGTAAATGTTACATAACCATTGTTTGCGCTTGGCTCTGGATAGGAAATTGTAATAGAGCTTGAGTTCTCTGAAGTGATCAATGAAGAACCAACAGCATTTACTAACAAGTTAGTCGAACCCGTAGCCGCTGTGAGTACTGGGCTAATTGTAATAAAATTAGTTCCCGAAGATATTGTTCCCACAGCTCCCGATGTTACAACACCTGTTCCAGTCACCTTTGTAAGAGTAACAGTCTCATTACCAGATGTATTTGTTGGATAGCCCTTAGCATCTATTGCACGAACTGTAAGAGGAAGAGCTGAACCCGAAGTGACTGTAGAGTCATACATTTGAGTAATTTCCAGCTTAGTCGCTGTACCGTTTGCTACAACTGTGTGAGCAACTTCTGTCGATGGAAATGATCCGCCAGTATTAACAGTCGAAGGAGCATTCACCGATACATAAGACTCATTGACAATATTTAGCCCAATGCTTGTTCCTGTGCTACTAGAACTACCTACCTTCACAACAACAATGTATTGCGTTGCCGCAGATATTGTTTGACCCAAGCCAGAGAAAGTAAGACCGTCGGTTGCAATGTTTTCTTGAGATGGAACGGTAGAACCTATTTGCTCTGTGGCATCAAGATAACCATTTCCATTTGCATCGGCAGCAATTTTCCAATTAGTTAAATTAGTAGTATCCGCTAGATTAGAAATACTTACGTCCAAAGTTACAGAAGTAAAAGTCATATTCTGACCATCATCTGGAGTTAGAGTAAAACCGAACACTGTCTGATCGGTTAGACCTTTACCAAGATTAGAAGCCGCAATATTGTTTCCTGTGCTAACAGTAACTGTAGGTTCCACAAATTCATAGGTGCGACCAGTGTATGACAAAGCACTATTTCCTTCTCCATCTGTTCCACGAACACCTGCATTGACACCAGTGATGGTAGAGAATGTAAGTGTAGGGGTGATTGAAGGAGTTGCGTCATCGACTGAGCCAAGCACATCTACGGTAACAAAATAGTATTTAGGAGCAACAGTAAGAGCTGCATTTCCACCAGAAGCAAAGCCTAGAAGAAGAGTTTTAGCCGTAGCATCCCAAGTTTCAGTTGTTAAAGTAATCAGAGTGTTGTCGGCTGTGGTTCTAAAGTCTGAATCATCGGACTGATAGAATTTCACAGTTCCAGTAGTATTATCAAATACACTTGTCGGATCGGCATCAAATGATAGGGTAAATCCGCTAAAGCTAGGTCCACCAACTGCAGAAGTAACTTCGGCTTTGAATCCAAATATTGCAATACCTGTTTCTTTTGCCGAAAGAGGTCCGTCTGCTATTCCATTCTCATTTGGCTCAATTTCGATTGATGGCTCAAATGTATAAGCAGAACCAGTAACTCCAAATGGAGCAACAACACCTTCGGTCACAGTTATCTCAGCATGAGTTAATTGTGGGGTAATAGAAGCAGTAGAGGTTGTTAATGCTTCTGCTGTGTTCATTGCTAGGAATAAATTGACTGGAGAACCTTCTATAACATTGGTATATTCATCATCCTCGGTCGTAATATCAAACTCAATGTAGGAGTCACCCGTTGTACCACCACTCATTTGAGATTGGTTAGTTGCAAAGCCTGAGACAAGAACTACATTGTCGCTTGTGGTAGAAAAATCATTGTCAGAAGAATAATATAAAGTAAAAGATGTTGATTCGTTTGGAGTACCAAGGGCACGACCGAGGTTGAACCTAACAGTGCTTAAATCTATTGTTCCATTGCTTGTAAACTGAACGCCAATAATTGCATTGTCGTCAGTACCTGCTGCAAGTGGGTTATCTGCCAAGCCGTTTGTAATGGAAGCAGAATAAAGTATGTCCACATTTGCCGCAGTCCACCATTCTGTTCCACCTGTAAATCCTGCAACAACATCATCGCTTGTAGTTAATCTGTTAAGAGTAGAATTAACAACAGCAGTTGTATCCAAGAACCAAGGACCAGACGACGGATCATCTGAATAAAGAAGAACCAAATCAGATTCTGTTAAAGTTCCAAGCTCTGAATCATCGTACTTCATCACCATCTTTGTTCCAAGACCAACAGTAACACCAGAAACAACAGAGTAGTAACGTGACATTTGTGATGAGCCTGCAATAGTTCTAGGTATCATATATCTTTTGACAGTAAAGGACGTAGGATCAAGATCGGTCGAGAACAACATTCCAAGTCCTGCAAAGTTTTTATTAGAGAAAACTCCGCCGGCAGCTCCTTCTGTTGCATAAATATAACCAGTAGATGAAGCAGGGCCATTGTTTACGACAGTATTTCCCGTCGTTTCGTCCAGCCTTGCAGTCAATGGAGATGTATCATAGTCGATTGACAAGATATTATCACCATTCAAATCAAGATCACCATTTTGTAATCTGAATATATTTAATACCAAGAAATCATTCTCACCAACACTTGTGTTAGTCGAAACAAGTCTTGCTCCAGCACTATTGTTTAATGTTAGGTTATAAGGATTAAATGCGTTTGCGTGAGAGCCAAGAGATATGGTTTGCTCAGATGAACCATTCATCCAAATCTTAGAACCAGTACCAGCAATAAGATTACCTGTACCGCTTACAGTCAAGTTGCCATTGATATAGTATTCATCATTTGATCCAGTAACCGAAAGAGTAACAGCTTCGCCTGTTGCAAGAGTTACTGAGTGCATTTTCAAAGAAGTTGAACTACCAGCATTATTATAAATAATACTATTATATCCCGTGCCATTACCAAATGTAAGCACACCAGCAGTAGCTTCGAAAGAAGCACCAGCGTCTGTTCCGTCTCCAACTGTGAAGTCATCTAAGACGGTCATATCTGTAGCTGTTGTCACTGCATTTCCCGAAACATCAGCAATGGTTAAATCACCAATTGTGAGTGTCCCAGCATTTGCAATAGTTTTAGCGTTTCCACCAATGAAACTAGCAACATCTCCGTCATCAATGGCCGCCAATGAACCGCCAGAAGCAACAGTTAAATCTCCACCAATGTGCATGTCATCGGAAGTACCGCCACCATAAGTGATGGTTCCAGTTATTACCATATCTTCAAAAACCACCATATCAGCAGCCTCAGACCTGAGAGTACCAGTTCCAGACAAAGTTACAACATTATCGCTTTGATTATTTAAAACACCTTGGTTGTGATAAAGGTCGCCTGTGATTTCATAAGAGTCTGTTGCAACTAAATTATCAGTAGAGTTCTCTAAATCAATATACACATCATTAAACTCAAGTATATTATTATTTACAATATTAAATGTTGTTGAAGCATTGGCAATATCGACTACAGTTGCAATCCCGTCTCCACCAAAGTCAATCTCGCCAGCTTTCGTTCCAGCTGCATTTTCCATTTTAAATGATCCAACAGATGTAACGGTAAGGTCTTTATTCACAAGAATATCAAAATCACCAGACCAAAGTGTTGAGCCATCGAATGTTACTTCATAGAATGAAACTTCGTTATCGGCTGCGATTGTGATGTATTCGTCTGTACCGTTGAAAGTGGTAGAACCACTCGTTCCAACATAGAACAAACCATTTGCTGTGTGAGTAAATGAGCCACTCACGTGGAATGGAGAATTTGCACCAAGCCCAGTTGTATTCGCTGCACCAATTGTAATATCATGGAATGAAAGCTTTGAGCCGTCTGTTGTGTTACGGTTACTAATTGCAGTTGCAAAATTGGCATCTCCATTAAAAGTAACATTGTCAGATGAAACAAATGATCCACCAGAAAGAACATCAAGAAGCTCTTCGCCCGTACCTTGCAGTATTATACCAGTAGAAGCTGTTGCTCCAGTGGCTGTAGCTAATACTTCAAGATCACCAACATTGAGGTCGAGTGTTCCTGAGATTGAAGAAGTCGCTCCTCCCAATATTATACCAGAAGCCGCATCACCGTCTCCCATCGCAATATCAGTTCCCGAACCACCTGCGTGACCAACAACTAAATTTCCATTAATTGTCAGTACCTCACCAGAAGCAAGAACTATTGCTCCAGCAGAAGATAGCGTAAGGTCGTTCATTGTCAGTGCCTCACCAACTCCAACGAAGTCTAGTGCTGCATTATCGAAAATTATATTTCCAACCGTTGTTACAAGGTTTGCCGATTGGTCTGTGAAATGATCTTCCAAAGAGTTAGTACCCACACCAGAAATGTGAAGGTCTCCGCCAGCAGAAATTGTTGTTGTACCGTCAGCAAAAACTGCGGCATCTGCAGTTAATTCTAAACGACCATCCACTGTCCATACTTGAGTATTACCAGTTGCCGAAGCAATGGCCGATTGCAGTTCGCAATCTGTATGAACAACAACTTGATCGGGTACTAAAACAGTTACAGTAATAATAGAAATCTTTTTACCATCATTTGTGATTGCTGTTGCATCTACTAGCGAAGGGTCACCATAAAATGTTACAGTTCCATTACCAGAGTGATCAAAATCTTCACCAGATAAATCTTTTATGATAGATAGATTACCTTGAATTGCAGAAGCATCACCCGCTTCACCAGAAGCAAGATTAAAGAATGTTGCAGAAGCACCGCCAGCAATCGTAAGAAGTGGAGCCGTACCAGTTCCATCAATTAAGGAAAGAGTTCCAGCAGTAGCTGTGAAAACTCCAGTACCTGATACTGTAGCCAGTCCACCTGCATTTGACCAAGTCATATCACCATCTGCTGTAACTCCAGCAGCATTCGAAATGTTTATTGCGTCAAATGTTAATGCGTTATTACCTGAGTTAGAAATCACCTGAGCCGTAGAGCCAGAGAATGTAACTAATGATTCGTCAGCGGCATCACCACCGGCAATCAATGTTCCAGTTCCAGCAAGAGTCAAATTACCTTCTATATCCACTGTCTGTGCTGGATCATTTGCTACATTTAATGTAAGTGCTGCACCAGTTGTAACCGTTACATCGTGCAAAGAACAAGTCCCAGCACCAGTTGCCACCAGAATATCACCCGTTGCTCCAGAGAAATAAATATGTGAATCATTTGCTTGTGCGTCAAATACTCCATTACCTGAAATATTAAGTGCTGTTCCCGTGCCACCAGTTCCAGCAATATACAAATCACCAGAAGTAGTTACCGTATTTGCAGCAGTTAAAATTACATTTTCTAAAGTTAAATCAGTTGCAGTTCCAGTTGAGTTAGTAATTGTTGCGTTAGCTTGAGATCCAAAGTCAATTGCATTACCTGCACCAAGAATGACAGAACCAGTAGTAACTGTTAAATCACCCGTGATTTCAGTACCATCGGCTGCGGTAGTGATTGCAGCACCATTGATAACAACATCGGCTATCGTAGTAATATCGGCGCGAGTTCCACCAACACCACCCACAAGCAATAATCCTAGGTCAGTTGCACCTAGATTATATTCCAATGTGGTGGTCGAAGCAATAGTTATCAATGTATTACCATTACCAGCAGGTGTTAAGATATTAGCAACAAAGCCACCAGCTAATGCTGTTTTTAAAGTTGCACCAGAAGTCGTGACAAAATCTGTTTGGTCTGTACCACCAGTATTTGCAAGAGTTAGTGTGTTAGCTTCAAAATCAAGAGTTCCAGCAGCACCAACTAATACACTACCTGCGTTTGTTTGATTATCAATTAAATAGTTAGATTTCAGAGCTAGAGTTCCAGTGATATTAATTGAACTGTAATCTCCAAGAACTATATCGGTACCGTCTCCAACTTCTTCCCAGAACTGACCAGCACTTCCATCAAAAGTAAGTGCATCTGTATTTGCACCCGTACCCGCAGTTAGAGTAAGCAGACCACCTGTGCTACAACCCAACCACCCTGAGATGATCAAATCTTCATCTGCCACAGTCTGAACCGAAGCCGCCGCCGCAATATGAAGGCCATAAAGATCGATTGACTCACCACCAGCAGTGTTTGCTGTAATTGTTTCAGGACCCGAACCAGTCATTGTGATAGTACCAGAAGTTGTTTCAAATGAGTTAGCTGCAGTACCATTAACTACTAATAAATCTCCACTCATTGAAAATGATTCAGTACCAGCCACAGACGAGCCGCCTGTTGCATCTCCCAATGTGAGATCACCAATTGTAGCAATCGCAGGTGTGGTTGTTGAAAACCCAAGAATACCATCGTTAATAGTATAGTTAGTAGTTGCATTCCAAGAAGATGCTCCGCTGAGTGCGAATACACCACCAAGACCACTTGTATGCTCAATGATTATACTTGAAGCAGCATTAGTTGTAACCTGCCCAGCTCCCGTGAGACTAAACCCAGCACCAACTGTAAGTGACTTTGTCGCAGCCAATGTTAATTCTGCATCAAAACCAGACAAACTGCCAGCCAGTGTAGTGTTTACATCCATCGCAATAGATGCCCCAGCTGCAAATGTCAGAGCTCCAGTAGGAGTGATTGTGATACCATCATTTGTGTTGAAAGTAACAAGAGGTGAACTTACCGCAAATGTTGCACCAGTCTTAACCTCTAAATCTCCTCTGAAATATAAATCTGTTGCACAAGCTACATCAGCACCCGTTGCAATAACTACTGCATTAAAGTAGATATTACTCAAGTTCAATATAGTTTTTGTGTTTGAGGTACCATCATTACCAAAATAAATGGTAGAGTGGTTGGTAGTAGAGCTGATATTAAAATCAGCATTTACTGTTAAATCACCATAAATAGTCATATGACCATGGTGAGCAGTTGCATTGGTTGTAATATTACCAGAGGTCAAGTCTAGATTATAAAACTGCAAGGTTGCCGCATCATTGGCAATCGTACCAGTTGCATTCTGGTTGTCAATTTCGTTGGAAGCTCCAGAACCTGTTAAGGTCCAAGAAAGACGACCAGCTCCATTGCCAGAAGCATTATTATAATTTACCTGACCACCGCTCGAGACTATTATACCATCAGTTACAATAATTGTCCTATTTGGGCTAGCATCAGGCTCAAGAGTCCCAGACACTGTCAAATTAGTAATTGTAACCGCCATGTCAATTTGTACGGTTTTATTTGATGGGATAACAACATCATCACTACTTGTAGGCAATGACCCTAAATCCCAGTTATCCGCATCATTCCAAAGAGCACTGTTTGTGCCCGTGAAAGTATATACTGCCCCATAGGCCTTGATATTCAGAAACCCGATCATCATAATCAGGACAAACCCAAATATCACTAAACTGTTTTTATTTCTCATAGCTCATTCCTTTTAGAATTATTAAGACATTTAGAATATTAATTAACTTTTTTATATCAATACGTTTCGAAAAAATACTTGTGCGACGCTGAGATTATACCCTAACTGGGTACTCAGCACTCGGGGTGGCGAACCACTCCTGTTTTGCCAAATACCTGGAGAGCGAATTTCCGGATGTCTGTAGTCGTTCATAAATCCTCCATAATTTTTGATTTTTTTAACACTTCCTGTGTTGTATAAATTTCGTTTTTACTCATTATTTTTTTCTTTTCACCAATCATGCCAACAAGCCAGTTTGCTAGCATACATTTGTTCTTATCGGCACTTGTCCGAAATACTTTAACTTAACTAGCTCGCCAAATTTATTATTATCTGGCAACTAGAATAGACCCGCCTTTCCATACCAACTTTGACCACACAATGTGGCAAAGTATATTATTGACCATAAAGCACCAGATATTTCCAGCAACAGATGGTCACAGCTAATTATTCAATATAAATGCCAAGTTTTCAACACTCTCATAAAACATTGAAATACACTGGCTTAGCTCATTTCTTCTTATTTTTAAATTATAATGTTCAGCCGAGTGATGTGTTCATAAACAACAACTTTGCAAAGCTTTGCTTCACTCAATACTTATACAATAGGATTGAACCCAGGCTTGACCCTTGGCGTACAATTATTAGATATGGATTTCTGCTAAGACTCTCAAAGTCCCTTATCTGGACTTCATTATAAGTGGGGCTTAGCATATGATTGCTAGTTAGGACTTCCTTGCCATCAAGACTATATACAATAATGCTTGCGGGTTGCGAACTTGATGTTTCAACCACTACTGTTCCAATACTAGTCTTCGGTTCTTTTAAGTAAACCTTTAGTTTTCCACTGTTGAAAAGTGACTTCTCCACAATCGAGCTGGGATTTATTGCAAACACTTGAGTTCTGTCGTATTCTAAGTCTGAATCTCCACGATGGACGGCTCTTATTATTGCGTTGCTGGTTGAGACATTCGGGACTGTCCACCAGTAGAAACGAGGTGGTGCATTTTGGTTCTGTACTATATTTTCCCAATAGTCCCCTCCATTGGGTGAAAACTGTAAATCGAAATAATCTACTTTTTTGTAGAACCAAGTGATGGTTTTTTCCTCACCACCGCTAAATTCCTCACCCAATACAAATTCTTTAAAATTCAACTCGCCATTTAATATTTTAAAAGAATCTGAAACGGCAATGGGAAAGCCATCAGTGTCTGTTAGTCTTACAAAAGCTAGGGAGCTTGTCAGCTCTGGCAAAGTCCATTCAAAGCTAGTCTTACTTAAATCTACATCAGCTTGAATTTCTTTCCAAAGCCCACCATTAACAGAATATTCAAAATTTCCTTTGGTGATTCCACTGGCAAGAAAAGTTATCACTGATTCCTCGCCTCCAGAAAATATTCCGTCACGGTAGCTAGGAGAGGTGATAATGGCCGATCTGTCAAGGATTGAAAATATATTTGATTTTGCAATTAGTTCATCGCTTTCAGCTTCGAGCATTCGGAAGTGGCAATCCTCACAGTTGATGTCTGGCATATTAAAGGCAAAAGAGCTTATTGACGAAGAAAGAGCAAAGTCTGATATTTTCTGGGTTAAAAAGACTTCATCACTCCGAAATTCAATTATTACATCCGGACCATCATTGAGCCACTCAACTATTATTGCTTGATTTCGAGAAAAGACTTCGCCTCCTTTGGGATAGATAAATTCAGCATCGTATGGATTAAGGTTTTCTATATCATCTTTTTCTCCAAGCAAAGTTATGTCCTTGCCATCCCTTGTGAATACACGGGTGGAAGAACTCCAATCAAAGGAAACTAATCTATCATAGTCGACTACATTGAAAAATAATTTCCCAAGCGAGGTTTTCTCACCTGGGACTTCCGCTCCATCGCCCAATGCGGAATCATAAATAATTTCAATCGTTCGCAGATTTTCCATTTCTTCGGAGCCAGTGAGTGGTCCAGAAAAAGATGGCAAATAACCCAGCTCTTGCTTATTGCTAAAAATTACTCCCTCGTCTGAATATGAATCATATTCAACAAAAGTATTATCATAACTTAAACCTATTGTGGTATTACCAAGGAAAAAAGGATCACCAATGTTTTGTAAAAATACTTCTATTTTGATTTGATCGGCCTCAATAATAGTCTCACTACTCAGCAAATATTCTATACCACTTTGAAAAGAGTTCAATGCAGTTTTTCTAATATTTTTTGATTGTGTGTTTATTTTATTAGAATTTCCTTTTGAATCAACTATCTCTTCTTCTGCGGTGCCATAGAGCAGATACCCATATTTTCCAAGCGAATGCCCTCGCCCGATATTTCTTAGGCACATCACCCTATCGGCAGCATTTACATAGGAATCACTGTTTAGGTTTGCTACAATATTGTGGCTTGCAACTTTTGAGATTATAAAATTAAAGTCTTGATTGTCGATTTTCCCATCCTGATTTACATCCCCTGAAACCATTGCAGGAAGCGGAGCCGAAGAGGAGTTCCAAATCCCGTCATTGTAGGCAAGTCCTGTTTGTGACCATTCCGGGTCGCTCACCGAACTGGATGCTTTTCCAAATGCTGTATAATAGCCAGCCTCTGTTGGATTTGTTTGTGCAGATGGGAGAAAGTTTCCGAACTCTCCATTCCAAGAAGTAAAATCCCACCCAGACTCTGGCTGCCAAGTATCTTTATCGTCACCATCGAATAGAAATTGAACTGGAAATCTGCTAAGTATTGGCAAATGATTATGTTGCTCGACCATTAGCCAGTATTTTCCATCGGCAAGCTCTGTGAAAAGAAAATCCATATTTGCGAATCTATTATTGCCATTGTTGAGATTGAATGGATAAGTCTCAAGATATGGTCTGATGGCCTGTGAGATTTCAATCTCTTGACCTATTTCACCATTGTCGTCCTTGTAGAGGTGGATGCGAACTCCTCCCTTTTCATACTCAGTCTCGAATTGTTTTATAGGCATTGTAAAGCCTTGATGTTTTCCCTCCAGCAATAATCTAATAGTGAAATTTGCTTCTGGCCAAACGGTAAACAACTCACTCTCTGACTCAATATATTCTGTTTCGCCCTCAATAGTGAACCTGCCCGAAAGACGCAATCGTGCATTTTCTCTTGCATAAGGAATTGCTCCTTGGTCATTGTTTTCACCGTCTCCATTGACATCAGGATTGACACGTGAGAGATTTAGATTTGCTGCATAGAAATTCACCCCGCCATGCTGGGTGAATCTATATTTTGAATCCTCAGGAATTGTAAAAGAATCATCGAATCCAAAATTCCAATATTTTGAGCCAACATATTTGTATGGCGGTAGATTATCTGGACCTCCGACTCCTCCGCCAAATGGAGAAAACTCAAGAGAAGGAGGTGTGCTGTTGTAAGACCCCATGTCAAAACCTTCGCCGTCATAATCAAAGCCAGTCCATCTGATTTTGAACGTCTCATCATCTTGAAGCCCTTCGGTTTCGGCAAATGGCTCAACAATTCTTAAATATGGTTTTGTTGGCAGATACTCAAGTGAGTCGCCCGTCCAGCGCGCATAAATTGTAGAATCAAAAGACGAAACTATTCTCCTTTTGCCTCCCCCATAGGAATAAACTCCCCCATTAAAAGAAAATGATGTGATGAGATTGACCCGTGATGTATCTTCAAACTTATCTACATGCAGAGCAGATGCGCCTTGGAGAAATACCAAAAGTGAATCTAGCCCTTCTTGGTCATAATTGTATTCAAAGGGCAAGCCATCCCAAAAGCGAATCTCTCGTAATTGTCCAAAAAAACCACGTGAGCCGCCTTGCTCTTTCAGCTCTGGCAGATACCCTAGAAATAATGGTGAGCTTTTAATCTCTGTAAATATTGCCTCATCGGAAAGTGCGAAATTAGTGTCTACGGGAACTTCCCTTGCGTCAATATAGAATCTAACCCTGTCTGATTGCTCAAGTTTTGGATTAAAGAATACCGCCACGTGTGTCCATGCAGAATCAATATTCTTAGAAAGTGGCTCTTGTACCTTGTAGCCATTGCTACTCACGGCCCGGTATTCATTACCAAGGCTGTCAATTGTAATTAATTCTAGCTTTCCTAAATTATTGAGCGCAAACATATAATCGATTTGCCCTAAAACCGAATCAACTTTTGCGACTATTGGAAAAATACGCTCACCGTCAAATGGGAACTCATGCGGTCTTATCCACGCCTCCAAGAACAAACCTTTTTCTGGCAAAGCAAACTCGTCTGCTTCATCCACATAAATTGAAACGTCTCGGTCTTTGTTAATCGAAAAGAACTTCGAGACGGAAAATCCTTGTGAGATAGACAATATATTGTCTTGCCAGTAATCGCCATGACCAGAGATTCTAAGCAGTGCTGACTTCCCAAAAGGCTTCGCATCACGAAGATTGGCAAACTCATCATCATTGTGGAAAGGCTCCCAAATTACGCTGCCAGTTTCAACATCTGGGGCATCACTCTTGCCCAAATCAACTCCGTCTGGGTCTTCTATCAAATGCCAAGAAGTTCCCATATCTACCGAATACTCAATTTCAATATCTTTTGAACCTAAGCTATCATTATCTCCCAGCCCGTAACTAATATACCTGATTTCAAACTCATCACCTTCTTGATTGGTCAGCCCAGAACCAAGTGTTGGCGAGACTATTCGAGCATGTGGAATGTCGGGCCACATACGCTCATAACCAGGTTTATATTTCGGTATTGCATCTTCAAAATATTTTAAATCATTTCGCCCTTCTTGATTTTCTTCTTCATAGGCATAATCCTCTGGGTCACCTTGTAATGGGTAATAAAGCTCAAGAGCTACCCTCGGATCGCCATCTTCAAACTCATGGGCAGAAGCAAACCCTGCCGCAAATGCCTTGATTTGCTCTTGGGTGAGGGATCTTTTCCATACCTTTACTTCTTTGAGACCACCAGAGTAAAGATTTCTTACATCAAAGTTAAAATTGGGGTTGAGTCCAACATAGACGTGGTGATCTGTTTGCAAGAGTCGTGCAGCACCGGCGGCTCCATCATTGACAGAACTAGCAACAAGCTCTCCATCGACATAGAGCCATGATTTATTGTCTTTGAGAACCGCTGCAATGTGAGTCCAGTTGAGCGAATGGTAATCTGCATTGTCGGAATAAGCACTAAATTTAATCGGATCTTCGGCTACGATATTGGCAAGGTAGCCGCCTGCTCCATTATTATTATTTTCTCTGGCTCTAAATGCTGGATACTTTCCCTCTTTGAGATACAAGATCCACGCTCCTTCTTTAGACCCCTTATACTCGGTGGCATCCACTCCACCGCTTGAGACAACAATGCCCACATCCCCTAGTTTTTGTGCCGCTGGGTTTATCCATGCCGAGACGGTGAGTTGGGTGGCATTAGAAAATGTCGTGTCAGTTCTGTAATATTGAGTAGCTCCACCCAAATTAGTAAAGAAATATGAACCCATTGGCATTTCAAATTCAGAGGCAAATATTTTGGAAATAGTCGTTTTATTCCTTATCACCGTGTTGGTGTCGGCAAGCCCTCCAATACGCAACCTCATTGTTAAAAGTCTAGTTTTATTATTTTTGGTTGATTGCCAAATTGTTCTGAGGGGTTGCCTGTAATTGTCTTGTGATATTTTTTCATTATTCCAAGTTGTGACAATGTATGTGTTGTTGTTCCCATTTATATTTTTTGCAATTTCACCAGAATGAACAGAATCATCAACAGAGGTTGATTTGGTATTAGTCTCGGCAAATCTACCAATCTCGTCCCAAGAACGACCACCGTCGATTGAACGATCAATAATCCAAGAAATCCCTACATCGACAGCTTCGGTGTAGAGTTGTGGATTAACACTTCTTTCGTAGAATATTGGATAACCAGCACCTTTGTAGACTGAGTTCTCTTGAATTTGACCATCATAATACTCAAGGCATTTATAATCTTTATTCCTGTCAATGACATTGCCGGTAGAAACACCGCTGAGAAGAGTAACTCCAATAATCTCAAAATCATCTGGGTCAGTTAGCTTTATTATATCCAGATCCATAAGACTATTATGAACCGGGTCTTCAACAGTTGTGAGGAACTCATCTATCTTCATCTCAGTAAGATCAACTGGTCTAGGGTTGTTCACTATATCAAACATTACTTTTCCAATAAATGTTCCACGTCCGTCTTCGGACACTCTGTAGCCAGTGGTTCCTTGTCCATCGGGTGAGACTTTGACAATAACCATAGTGCTATCTTTTTCTTCCAAAGCTAGGTTGGCGTATCCATTTGTACCGTGAAATGGTGAGGAGAAATTTCTAATTGGATTATATTGGTCAATGTCTGAATGAAGAGAATCTGCAATCGAAACCACGCCTGCGTTGGCAAGACTTAGATATTTATTATTAAATTTAATATATATGTTTGCATAACCAATCGTCGGCGGTGTGTCTTTGTAGCGTTTTACCCACAACTCAGCATGAATTTGGTCATAGCGTCTTCTTTGATTAATTGTAAATTCATACTCATTATCTTGAGCATAAGTAACAACAAATGAAAATTCTATCAAAACAAGACAAAGTAAAATTAATCTATACATATTTTTAGGCCATTAAGTTTACTGACAAGAAAGCATTAACCTTGCCTACTGTTGCAAAATGTATGCCATGATATTTTGCTTTTGTTCAATTTATAAAACACATTTGACATAACAAAAATAAAAATGTTGATAACTAAAGCTCAAAATATACATTTTTAAATATCATTTTTTTGTTTTACGGCTTGTTTGTATTAGTTTGTCCTGAGGCGGGGTATGGGTTTTAAATATTTTTATAGTTAAAGGTAATGAAAAATGGCAGCACTACAGGTTTCGGGGACATATACTGCAATTGTAACACCGTTCTGCGAGGATTATTCTGTTGATTTCGACGCTTTTGGTGAACTCATCAATTTTCAAATTGATAGTGGAGTCGAGGGAATAGTTGTCTGTGGCTCGACGGGTGAAAGTGCTACACTTAGCGCTAAGGAAAAGCTCGCACTCATCATCGACGCAGTAGACAAGGCAAAGGGCAGAGTTCCGATTATTGCTGGAACTGGTTCCAATGACACATCTGCCACCATTGATTTAACAAGAATGGCGAAAGAACACGGTGCCTCAGCCGTATTGCTGGTTGCTCCTTACTACAATAAACCAACACAAGAAGGTCTTTACTACCACTATAAGACCATTGCTTTGGCTTGTGATATTCCGCAAATAATTTACAATGTACCCTCACGAAGTGGGGTCAATATCCAAGCAGAAATCGTACTTCGGCTTGCAAAAGAATTCTCAAATATTATTGCTGTCAAAGAAGCAAGTGGGAATATGGATCAAGTTATGGAAATACTTCGCAAGCGACCAAAGGGATTTGCAGTTCTCTCTGGAGAGGACTCCTTAACCGTCCCTCTTGTTGCAATGGGTGCAAATGGTGTAATTGCCGTTACTTCTAATTACGCGCCAAAAGAATTCTCTGAGATGACACGCCAAGCTCTAAAAGGCAATATTGCAACGGCACGCCGTATGCACTATAAACTTTTCGAGCTGATGCAACTAAATATGTGCGAGACCAACCCAACACCAGTAAAAGCTGCCCTTAGTATATTGGGCAAGGTTCAGGCCATTTACCGACAACCACTCTTGCCAATACATGATGACAATCGTAAAAAACTCGTACGTGCGTTGAAAAGAGCTAAAATACACGCCTAGGATTTCTACGATGAGGAGAAAGTGCGCCAAAGAAGTATGGGGGAAGAAGTGTGAGAAGATGGCTTATTTCCTTTGTTAAATCTTTTTTCAGTAGCTAAAGAACAATGATTTTATTATCTCTATTTTTATTACTCCTGAGCCCAAGTCTCGCTTCCCAATACACTCCTTGGCAATACAATGTCACCAAAAATGGACTGGAGTTTGAGAAAATCAGATTCTCAGTCAGCCAAGATGATACCCTGGCAATAATCACCTACCTAAAAAAGAATACAGAAATTGGAGGCGTTCCCATTGTGGCGGACTGGGTACACTTTTATCCAGACTGGAGTCTTAAATTATTCAAATTGTCCAAAGATTATGATTATCAAACTAGGCATTTGCCAAAAAACACTTGGGTGAGGGCAAGCCTTGACTCTAGCTATTTCTGTGTGTTTGAGAACTCTTGGGAAAAAGTCTCTTCTCATCCAATTGGGTCCAGCCCTTTTTATATTTGCAAAGGTGGAGGCGACTCAAAAGGAACTCAAACCAGCTTTTATCCCACTGACGAACTGCACTCCTTCTATTCCCCAGACAATATTACAATAGATAATATCAAATGCAGGGGTGGTCTCTTGTCTCCAATATTCTTGCATAAAAACGGGAGTTTAAAAAAATGCACACTAGCTTCCTCTCAAATAATAAACGAGATAGAATATAAAAAAAATAGCAAAATTGAATTAGACACTTCTGGGAATGTGAGAATAATTAAGTGATTGATAAAACTTTTTTGTAACAAATAGCTTTTAATGTGTTATTTCTTTTGAGGCCAAACATGATTAACTCCAAAGTAGCCTCAACATTACTTAGTCTATTGCATACATTACTTCCCCTTTTGTTACCAATAGAAAAAGTCTACCCCTTCAATACAGCTTGGGCTGTGCTTATCGCAAGCGTAGTTTGAGCTGTATGTTTTTTTTGGCAAATCGTTAAGATACAAACTTTTTTTGTAACATTTTGCACTTCAATGTGTTATTTAAATTGGAGGCATGCCAAATTTAAAATTTATTATTAAAAAAATGACACACGTTTTTAAAAAGTCCGAAATAATTAATCTGCCAATTGATATGGTTTGGAAATTTGCCTCTGATCCGAGAAATACACCCGGTTGGCTCTTTGACATTACAGAAATCAAGAGTTCCTCTCCGCAATGGAAAGATCAAAGAGAATCCACTTGGCTTGCCAAAACCAAAGCTGGAGGAAAGGCGAACAATACCAAGCTAAAAATAATTAGATTCGAGGAGCAATACAGATTTGAAATCTTCTCGAAATCACGAAATATTCAAAGGCTGTATTCTTACAGCTTTTCTCAGAGCAATAACGTGACGCAGATAAATTTAGACGCTCAAAGCGAACCCATATCCAAATTGGCTAGGCTGTGCCAGTGGGCAAACGCCCTCCCCTTTCTTGCCGAAGACAGAAAACAACTCTCTAGGTTAAAACAACTTATGATGCAGCTCAGAACCTAGGACTGGCTTCTTCATTGCTGATTAAATTATTTAGGTGCTTATTATCTCTTTTGTTATATTGCCTTATTTTTCATTGCAATATTTGAAAAAGATTCTCACCATAACTCTTCTTGCACTTTACCTGATTGCGGTGCTGTTGCCCCTTGGTCAGGTAATATATTTCTATGCAAATCAAACTACTATCGAAGCCACCTTCTGTGAAAATAAATCCAAACCTGAGCTTAATTGCCACGGTAAATGCCATATTGTAAAGCAGTTAGAGAATAGCCTTTTAGATTCAGGAACAAGTGCCTCTGTGTTGGATTCTTATTTGCTCCTTCCACTATTTTATTATTCAGACAATTCTCCGCACGATGAAACTCTTTCTAGCTCTGACAAAAATCAAATGAAAGATAATTTCTACTCCTTTTTAAATCCTAACTCAATTTTCCGACCTCCTTGTTTGTTTGTTCCCACTTCTTAACAATTATACAAAACAAACTATTTTTTAACAAAATCGGAATATCAAATGAAATTATTTCAATTTAAGG
>JAJRPT010000128.1 GCA_024280675.1 Bacteroidota bacterium | reverse complement strand
CCCACTCTTTTGCCCTCCCCAATGGTGTGGCAAGCGGCACAGGTCTTGAATAATGTTTCGCCGTCATCTTGTGCAAAAGATGTGTTGAGGCAAAATAAAAGGCTAAAAAGCCCATAAACCATTAGACATATTGCAATTCGAATTTTCATGTCTCCAACTCTTAATTAATGAATAATTTTTTTATTATCTGTGTTGTCAGTCAAGTTTTCTTGCCAAGTTACAAAAACTTTAAATATATTTTAAATTAATTGCCACAAAGCGAGTTCAATTTACAAATTATTAGCATTAAATACAATTTAATCTTTATCTAATAAGATGTTTTTATCAAATTATCTTTACGAGAGAAATATATCGCTTATTTTGCTAAATATCCTTGATTTGAAATAAACTATAGCCTCTTATCTTTTCCACACAAAGGTCATGTCAAAGAAAATCTTCTTCAAAAATCACCTGCCATAGCAAGAAAATATCGAAGAAGATATACGAGAGTTTTAGTCCGTTTTTTGAAATTATTACAACTCTAAAATAAGATTGATTTAGTCTTATTTGAGGGTTTGGGGCAAATGATTGATGTTTTTTAATCCATCAACAGGAGCAACCACAATTTCCAGAATTATTGGGGTTGTTGAATACAAATCCACTTCCATATTCGCCATCTTGATAGTCGAGCCTAACGCCTTGGACATAGAATAGGCTTGCCGAATCGATTAGTATGTTGATTTGATCACAGGAGAATTTACGGTCATTTTCTTGAATTTTATCATCAAAGCCAAGATCATATTTCATTCCTGAGCATCCACCGCTGTGAGTTGAAATTCTCAAGTAATAATCTTGTGGGATTTCATTTTGCTTCATCACCTGCAAAATCATTTCAAATGCTTTGTTTGTGATTAGAAAATCATCTGCTTGCCCAGTTCCACTCACACCTGTAGATATTCTTTTAAAATCGTCGATTTCTATAATACTTTCCAATTTACCACCAAATAATTAATAATTAATAAGGGCAATTTAATGATTTTTATTAAATTAATTGCTACAATAATCTGAGATTGTCTTTTTTTTTAAACTTAAAAGCTATGGGAAATAAATGTTTACTGAATAAAAAAAAATATCAACTATTTTATTTTTAGTGGATACTACTGGTATATGGTTTATAAATATTTAGTGGTGCAGTTTTATGGATAAATATTCTATTCGCTTTGCAAATGGTAGTTGGGCAATTATTGAAACAAATACAAATAGGTGGGGTATTGACGAGGAAATCAGCTTCAAACAATTTCGTGACAGAAAAGGTATGCCAGTTACTGATTTTGCAGACTCAGACCTTCGGAGTGTTAGAATCACAATCGGTGGGAAGGTAAATTAATCAAAATAATTCTTTGATTAATTCTTTTCAAGAACTGTTATTATAATTGTCAAGAAAATCTTTTTTCCATTTAATAAAATCTCCGCTTAATATTTTCTGGCGAGCGGTTCGGGCTAGCCAAAGAAAAAATGCAACATTGTGTTGTGAGGCAAGAGAAATGCCAAGGGTTTCTTTGGACATAATTAAATGACGCAAATATCCCAAAGAGAAGTTTTTACTTGCATAAGAATCAATATTCTCATCAATTACTTCTTTGGAAAATTTGTATTTCTTGTTGCGAATATTGATTTTTCCACGAGTCGTAAAAAGCTGTCCGTTGCGTGCATTGCGTGTGGGCATAACGCAATCAAACATATCAATTCCCCGCTCGATACACTCTAGGATATTCTCAGGAGTGCCAACGCCCATTAAATATCTGGCTTGGTCTTTGGGCAATAGTTCTGTTGAGAGTTCGGTTAGTTCATACATTTTCTCATGTGGTTCGCCAACCGAAAGTCCACCAATGGCATAGCCATCAAAGCCAATATCCAACATGCCCTCAATATATTCCCTGCGAAGATCTGCAAACATTCCGCCTTGTCCAATTCCAAAAAGCATCTGGCTATGCTCCCACATCTGCCCATGGGCAAGCCAATAATCCTTGCACTCTTTTGCCCATTTAAGAGATAATTTAAGAGAATCTGCCGTGTACTTTTTTTCTGATGGATAAGGCACACATTCGTCGAGTACCATCATAATATCTGAACCCAATATTCTTTGGCTTTCAATCACAGACTGGGGCGTGAAAAAATGAGAAGAGCCATCAATATGGGATTTGAACTCGACACCATTTTCATTTATCTTACGAATATCTTTGAGCGAAAAGACTTGATAACCTCCAGAATCGGTAAGCAAAGCTCCGCCCCAATTCATGAACTTGTGTAAGCCATCAAAATATTTTATCACATCATCTCCAGGGCGAAGGTAGAGATGATATGTGTTTCCCAAAATAATTCTCGCACCTAAATCAGCAAGAGTCCTCTGTTCAATCGTCTTGACAGTTGCTTGAGTTCCCACCGGCATGAATACTGGGGTTTTAATCTCCCCGTGATCGGTTTTTAGAACTCCAGCTCTGGCACTTGAATTAGAATCTGCTTTCTCTAGTGTAAATCTTTTGCTCATCTTTTATCTTTGTTAAAATATTTCTGGTAAATTAAAACCGAAGCAAGAACACCAAGAGCGTCAGCAAATAAATCTCCTACTTCGCAATATCTTCCAGGTATAAAATATTGATGTATCTCGTCCGATATTGCAAAAAGAATTCCGATTGATAAAATTATTATGAAATGTTTCTTCTCCAAGACTTTATATCTTTTTGCAAATGGGATAATTAATAATATTCCGTAAATAAAATATGCAATAAAATGTTTGGGCTTGTCTTCCCATGAAAAATCAAAGTTAAAGTATTCTATCCTTTCTTGGTGTGAGAGGTAAAATAAAAGACAAGAATATGCAAGTGCTGGCAGGCAGTATTTAATTTTATTAAAATATAGGAGGATCAAAAATCTAACCTTCCTAAATATTCAACAATATCGCTGGGGTTGATTGTCCTCATATTTTTCTCTTCTAGCAAATCATCGGCTGCCTTGCCGTGGAGATATGCACCAAGACTTGCCGACATCACTGGAGGAAGTCCTTGGGACAAAAGCCCTGCAATAATTCCACTCAGCACATCGCCCGAACCACCTTTTGCCAAAGCTGGATTTCCACTAAGATTGAGAAGCGTTGTCTCGCCATCCGAAACGACAGTCGGCACGCCCTTGAGCAAGATTGTGCAGTTAAGTTTTATTGCCCAATCAATTGTCACATCCACTCTATTTCGCTCAATATGATCTCGACTAAGTCCGGTGATTCTTGCCATCTCGCCCACGTGAGGTGTGATTATAAAACTAGGACTCAGCTCTGAGTTTGAATCCAGTAATCTCAAAGCGTCAGCATCAAGAACAATATTCTTGTCCTCATTTTCTTCCAATATCTTTGCAATTAGATTAAGTGTTTCATCCGACTCACCCAAACCAGGACCGATGGCAATTACATTTGATTTCCTCACATATTTATCGATTTCAATGTGATTTGAATAGGCTATGGTTCCTTGCTCAGATGTTTTGCATTTAATTTGCATCACTTCCGGGCGGGTAGCGGTGTGTGGAGAAGATGTTGATAAGTGGACAAGACCCGCTCCAATGCTCACACAAGCATTGGCACAAAGGACTGAGGCACCAGCCATGTTTTCTGAGCCAGCAATGATTGTGACCCTTCCATTGTCAAACTTGGTATTGCTTGCTTCTCTTTGAGGAAGAATTTCGGGAATGTCTTGGTCATCGAGTGCAAATATTTTTGTGAAATCTATTGCAATATCATCTGAGAATCCAAGATAGGCGACTTGCACTTCGCCCGATAGATTTATCCCTGCACCCAAAAATAGACCAAGTTTCGGTGCAAACATTGTGATTGTCAAATCGGCAGAAAAAGCAAGCTCGTGTGCAATTCCAGAATTTGGATTTAGTCCACTGGGAATATCCAATGCAATTTTTGTGGCAATCACACAATCAATAAATTCTAGTACGTCAATGACAAAGCCACGCAAATTCTCTGAGCCGCCAACTCCAATGAGCGCGTCTACAATTATCTCATCGTCATTTATTAATTCAAAATCATCAATACTTTTGAGTTCCAGACATTTGATTTCTTTTGAATTGTTGCAATAATTATAATTAGCTCTAGTTTCTGGACTCATTTTCTCCACCGAACCAATCCAATATACATTTACCAAAATAAAATGCCCGACAAGATGTCGAGCAAGCCCAAAGCCATCTCCCCCATTATTTCCAGACCCACAAAAGATTCCAATGGTGGACGGAGGAATATCCTCATCAGAAAAAAATTCATCCAGTATAATCTCAGCAGAAGAACGAGCCGCATTTTCCATTAATATATTAGATGGGATGCCCAGTGTGTCCACCGCAAAATCATCGCAGTTTTTCATCTGCTGAGCCTTGAGTATTGCTATCATATTCCTAGTTCCATTTTTTTTATATAAGAGCTTTTTCTAAAATCAAATTTAGTTTCAGATCGCTGTTTGTGTAATTTCTGTAACAATGTTCTGTGTTTTCTTCTAAGTAGAACTCTTCGCCAGAATTTACAATGAACTCATCTTTTTCTAACTCAATTAGTAATCTTCCAGACTGGACAGTGCCACGGGTTTTGCACTCCAAGGATATTCTTTGTTCTGGCCATTCTGTGTTTGGTGGCAAATTAAGTTCATAAATGGAAAGTTCATCAATCTTTTTAACTGGTCTGAGCAAATACAAGGACATAGAACTTTCCTTCTTTGACCCATCGAGCAAGATTCTGTGAGCCAGACTTTGAACCAGAGCATCTGGCTCAAAAAGAAAACCCTCCACTTCGTCTTGGGTGTGGGAAGCAAATAAAGTTAGGCTATAATCGTATGCACTCAATAGTTTTCTGAGCGACATTGGTTTTAGCAAACGTTTGCCCAATTCAGATGCCGAAATTGTACTTTGAGCAATAGAAGTTAATTTTGCTACTTCTTTGTGAGTTAATTCCTTAATTTGCCTTAGCTTTTTAAGGTTTCGGCTGACAAGTTTTTTATTAAATAATATATCTTTTGACATTTGCGTATGGAAATATTTCATTTTTTTTCAGTATGGACCATTGACTTTCTTGATTGGTCGATAAACTTTTTACAAAATGTGCCATGGTACTGGGTACTAATATTCGCCTTTTTTATTACATTTCTAGAAAATATTTTTCCACCAGCCCCTTGCGACACACTTTTGGTCTTTATGGGTACACTGGTGGGCATCTCAGCCATTGGGTTTGTGCCGCTTGCAATCTCTTCGACCCTCGGGTCACTTGTTGGATTTGGGGCAATGTACTGGATTGGGCTCAAGTTCGGGACTAGAATAATAGAATCTCCAAGATTTTCTTTTATCAATTCTAAATCTATGGAGAAACCTGAGAAATGGTTTAGGAAGTACGGCTATTTTCTCATCGTGGCTAATCGCTTCTTGGCTGGCACAAGAGCCGCAATAGCTCTTTTCTCTGGAATATCGAAACTTGATATTAAAAAATCACTCTCACTTTCTGCCGTCTCTGGGCTGGCTTGGAATAGTATGTTGATTGGCTTTGGTTACGTTTTTGCAGACAATATCGAACTCGTCAAAGAATATATCCAACTTTATGGGAAAATAGTCGCACCTCTTATTTTGATTATCCTAGCTTTTTTTATAATCAAATGGATTAGGCTTTTAAATAAAAAAGATACTATTGAAAATGAAGCTGTGGAAAATTAAAAACAATTACTTTTCTGAAATTTCATTTTCAACAATAATAGCTTCGACATTTATTGAATATTCTCTTTTTAGGGCTTTGTAACTCAGCTCAGGAAATTTTAATACTTTAGCTATCGTCTCTTCTGAGTTGATTTCAATGATTTCGCTAACTTGTACTGTTGTGTCTTCTCGAATGAGTTCAGCCTCCAGAATCACAAAACCATGCTCACCAGAATTAAATAATTCATACTCTATTAAGTAATTTATTTTTCCACCGTTCTCCACAATGAAAAGTCTATCTTCTGGGCTTTTACCGGCAAGGTCTGTTGTGAGCTTTTGGCTTATCAGACTCGGCTCTGCCATAGCTAGTGATTTGTTTTTATTTTTTATGATTGAGAAAATTAGAAAAACATTGAAAGCAAGAATGATATAAAATAATTTCACCTTACTTTTCCTATTTCCTTTTTTCTCAAGATGCTTTGAATACCATTCACGCATAAAAAACTTATCCTATTATATCATAAAGTTGCTTTAAGGGTAGGGATGTGCAAAAAGTATGCCTAAGATAATGGAATTTATCTTAGGTGTCTGAATGTGAGAGGGGTGATGTTTTTCTTTTCGCCTATTCTGAATCGCCTTGGAAATAATTGACGGCTCGCTCGTCAGTGAATCCAGTCTGGGATTTCTTACGCATCTGTTCGCTTAGCTTTTGGCTGAGGACTTCGGCGGCATCGTAGCCATAGGTCTTGAGTAAATAATCTAGGGCAATGACTTCGGTAATTACCGTCACATTCTTGCCAGCAAATATTGGCAATTTAACCCTCGGGATATTCACACCCATAAAGCTGTTTGGCTCTTGATCTAGCCCCGTGCGTGTGTATTCGACTTTTTTTTGCCATTCCTCCAGCTCTACGATAATCTCCAGACGCTTTTGGAATCTGATAGAACGAATCCCGAACATCTGCCGAACGTCAATAATACCAACACCACGTATTTCCATGAAATGTTGCACAAGATTAGTCCCAGTGCCTATTAAAGTGTTTTCATTTTTCTTATTCACCATCACAATATCATCGGCAACAAGACGATGACCACGCTCAACTAAATCCAGTGCTATCTCGCTCTTCCCAATGCCTGACCTTCCAGTCAGCAAAATTCCTACGCCATAAACATCTACAAATGAGCCATGAACCGAAGCCCGTTCAACAAATTGGTCATCGAGGAAATCTGCCAACAAGGCATTGGCTTTTGTTGTCTCGTAAGGTGTGTGTATGAGTGCTACATTGTGGCTTTTGGCAAGATTAATAATTTCAGAGCTGACGGGGTGATTGTTTGTGATTACTATACAAGGTACTTTGAATTGTACAACATTCTCAAATGCCTCGGCTCTTTTCTCTTGGCCAAGAGATTCTAGGTAGTAAATCTCTGTGTTGCCAAACATTTGTACATTTTTATAGTTGATGAACTCCACAAAACCAACAAGTGCAAGTTGGGGCCGGTGAATGTGTTTTCCAGTAATCTTGTTTGATAAGCCAGCATCGCCAGTGAGTAACACGGGTTCAATCGGTGCGTCCATCATCAGGGAAACAGGAATATCCTGCTTCTTAATAATGTTTAACTTATTAAAAATAGACATTTTTTTTATGCGTGAGTTTTGGATTTTAATTTCTTAACTCTTCTTATCATCTTGTCGCTTGTGTCGTGGAGTATTTTTTTGAAGTCCTCACCCACGTGAGAAACGACTAAATCACTGCCACTTAGGTGAAGTCTTATCTCAACTTTTTTTTCGGTATCGTTTGCAAAGACTACACTTCCAGAGATAATGCGGTCATTGTATCTTAGCATTTTCTTGAGTGAATCTTGTGCCATCTCTTTTAGTTCTGGATGCTGCGAATTGAAGTGCCTGAAAGTTATATTGGTTTCCATAGAAAATAATCCTTTATTTATTTAATGTATATTTTTACCCCTGTTACCCCTGTTCTCTTTTTTTTATCCCCCACTCCTAAGTCTGTGAGTTTTATATACTTCCCCCTGGTAGTTAAAACGTGGACGGCTAGCTTTTATTTTGAAACCATTTTAGTAATTTTATAAGTTCGTGTTTCATCTTCTTTCGGTGGATTATCATATCTACAAAACCATGTTCGAGCAGAAATTCTGATGTTTGAAAACCTTTAGGGAGTT